>CAYVBC010000179.1:0-3888 GCA_964449545.1 uncultured Clostridia bacterium
CCGGCAGGAAAAGGTTTCCCATATAGCCTTCGTAGGGTCGTGAAATATGCAGTGGCTGATCAAAAAGATGAAGGACCGTCATGGGACCCGTATCCTTGCCCTTTGAAAAGCGGGAGGTGTTCTCCAAGGTGTCAATGGCCGCGCCCCACACGGTGATTCCCGATTCCTTTAAATCCGCGTAAAATTCATCCCACTCATATCCAGGCTCATTCAACAGTCTCAGGACACGACGATCCAGCCATCGGGCCACCTCCGGCCTGGCATACACCCGGCCGAACCCCAGCAGCGGATTGGATCCCATCTCAGGTGTTTCTCCAGCCTTCGGCATCAGTCCCTCTCCCATACACACCATGATGGCGTGATTTTCGGGAAGCTGCCGTGTAAGATACCAGAGGCTTTCACTCATGGCATAGGCGGAGATGGCATCCGCGTCTTTCTTGGCCTGGTTCAACCCCGCTTTATCCTGGTCCGCTCCAGCCCCGAACCTGCCGAATAACTGCGTGCCCAGGGCAGTAACTGCACCGGTAATGGCCATGAGGCGCTCCATCTGCCCGTTCAGAAAAGAGATCTCCGTTGTGAACTCCTTGGCGGGTTCACCTCGTGACCACTGGACTTCCACGTCCTCAAGCCACAGGTGGAATCTCCCCAGGACCGGGCGAGTATCAAAAGCCCACTGGGAAATCAGGTTCTGCTTCTCTTGAAACGGAGTGTTCATCTGGTTCTCCTTTTGCGTGCCGGCAAGGTGATAAAAACGGCTGATGGGCTGACGGTGCCATGCGCCATCCCTTCATTCGCCATGATGCTCTAATTCTAGGTCATGGAAGGCTGGAAAGTCAAGAAGGGGTTCATTGGGAAAAAGGTGGAAATCCCGCCGGAATGACCCCATTATTCTAATAGAGGGAATTATGGCAAACGAAGAAAGACGCAAATCACCACGACTGGAAAAACGGATCATGGCGAGAGTCAACGAACGTTCAGGCATGGTACTCGACCTCTCCCTTATGGGTCTTCGTGTTTCCACATCCATGATTCCGGTGTCCCGAAAGGTTCAAATCAGTTTTCAGGCGGGTGGAAATGAGCTCGACCTGGATGGCGAAATTGTCTGGATCAACCGGAAATACTCTGTTCAAAACCTGAAGGAGATGGGAATCGCGATCCGGAATTATCCGGAAGCGTACTGGCGTTTCCTGGAGAAACTGATCCACTGACCTGTTTCGTTCAGCCGTCGCGGTGAGACCGCTTTTTTTTAAGCCGCAGCAATCCCAGAGTCACCTTCACCACCGCGAAAACCAGAACAGCAGTAAACACAATGGCTGCTCCGGAGGGAACGTTCAGTATATGAGAGACCAGCAATCCGCCGAGTGATGAAATCAGGGCAAAAACACTGGAAAGCAATATCATGTGGCGGAAATCCCGTACCAGCAGGTTGGCCGCGGCCGGAGGAATGGTCATCAGAGAGATCACCAGGATAATCCCCACCACGCGTATATTGACCACAACGGTCAAAGCCACCAGGATCATCATCAGGATGCGGTTTCCCTGGACGTTCACCGTCTGGGTACGCGCGAATTCAGGATCAAAAGCGACATAAAGAATGCGACGATACCGAAGGATAAAAACCAGCAGAATCAGAAACACGAGCCCGGCCATAAGCCATAGATCAATACGTGAAACAGTCAGGATGTCTCCGAAAAGGAATGACATGAGGTTCGCGGCGTACCCTGGGGTCAGAAATACAAAAAGGATCCCGATGGCCATGCCGAATGACCACATCATGCCGATCAGAGAGTCTTCCCGCACCGGCGTTTTCTGATTCACCACCTCGATCCCCACCGCGGCCACAACGGAAAACACCGCGGCACCGGCCAGGGGATTCACTCCGAGAAAGTAAGCGATTCCAACGCCTCCGAAAGCGGCATGGCTGATGCCGCCACTGATAAATACGATCCGTCGGGAAACGATATAGGTGCCGATAAATCCGCTTGAAATACTCACAAGCAGCGCGGCCACCAATCCATTGGTGAAATACTGATATTGAAAGAGGTCAATCATTCACATTCTCCCCGTCCGGTGGTATGGAAGGCTCCCGATGCTCCTTGAGAACCCGGTGGGGGACCCGTCCGTGCGTGATCAGATCAATGGGGCAACTGTAGGAGTCCATCAGATCCTGGGTGATTTCACTGGAATCATGAAAGAAAAGCGTTTTGTTGACACAGGCGATGGACCGAACCTGTGACGCAATGGTTCCCAGGTCATGGGAGACCATGAGAATGGCCATCTCCTGATTCAGCTCCGCCAGTGTTTCATAAAAACTCCGGGAAAAATCCCGGTCCACGTAAGCATCCGGTTCATCCAGCAATAAGAGAGGCGGAGAGGAAACAATCGCCCGTGCCAGAAAAACCCGTTGTCGCTGGCCGCCGGAGAGTTCGCCGATGGCTCTGCGCGCCAGTCCGGATATGCCGATCCGCTCCATGACCCGCAGAACAGCTCCGGGTTCTCTGGAGGATCCGCGCAGATGGTGTGATTTCCAGGATATCAGGCCTGATCTGATCACATCTCTGACCGTTATGGGGAAATCGGGATCCACGTGACTCAATTGCGGCATGTATCCTATGGGGTAGCGTGAGACCGGCAGGTTTTTCTTCAAGAGTCGTATGGTTCCCCTCGTGGGCTGGATCAGCCCCAGGATGGCTCTCAGCAACGTGGTTTTGCCACTCCCATTGGCGCCGATGACTCCGATGAAGTCACGTTCCCGTACCGTCAGGTGAACATCCTGCAAAACCGTGTGGCCGTTGTATCCGGCCCAGACGCCATCCAGTTCAAGAATTCGTTCCCCGGATCGTTCCATTACTTCTCCTGATCCTTTTTACGGTCTTCCAGTGCCCGGGCCACGGCCAGAAGGTTGCCGGGCCAATCCTCGGACAATGGATCCAGTAAAGCCACTCTCCCCCTGATCTCACGGGCCACCACCTCCGCGGCGGCCGTGTCGAACTGCTTTTGCACGAAAACAGTGTGAACACCCATTTCTCTTGCCCGGGCGATTGTCCGTGCCAGATCCATGGGGCGTGGGCTCTTGCCCTCCACCTCTATGGAAACCTGTTCCAGACCATAATCCCTGGCGAAATACGCCCATGAGGGATGAAACACCAGAAAATGACGGGTTTTCAGGTTTTTCAACCGCAGGGAGAGCAGCGCATCCAGTTGGGAAATCTCCCGTTGAAGGCGATCATGGTTGGTCCGGTATTCCGCGCGGTTTGACGGATCAATGCGTTCCAGTGCCCTGAATATGTTTCCGGCCTGAATGGACACCGCCCGGGGAGACAACCAGATATGGGGATCGACACCGGAATGCGCGCCGGTGTCCTTGTGATCCGGTCCTTTCCGGATCATGAAAACGCCTGTAGAGGTGTCCACGATCCGCAGTTCAGGGTTATTGTCCGCGATGCGCTTCATCCAGAATTTTTCAAAGGGAATGTAGCCGATTCGAAACCAGGCGCGGGAATGGGCGAGGTTGCGGATCTGACCGGGGGTGGGGGAGTATGTGGCCGGGCTGTATCCCGGTGGAATCAACACATCGATGGGAAAACGGTCCCCCGCGATCTGCCGCACCAGGTAACGCTGGGGCAATATACTCACGGCCAGACGCGGACTTCGGGTATCTTCCCGCTTCGGGGCGCATCCGGCTGTCATTAGAAGAATCAATGCCAGTACAATGAAAGACCGTTTCGCAGGGGTAGCCGGGAAAACCGCCACGGCACCGCGGATCTTTGGATGTTTCCGGAACGGGGAATTCATCCGCGCTGTCATCCCATTCTCCCGATCACCGATGGAGCTCAAACTCGTCAAACAGGACCCCGTCCGCGGTTCGACACACGTATTTCAAGACCT
>CAYVBC010000180.1:0-3886 GCA_964449545.1 uncultured Clostridia bacterium
GGACTTCCAGCTGCTTGATTTCCGTATCCATGTCGAGGCCGTATCCGCTCTTGGCCTCACAGGTGGTGGTACCGGACAAAAGCATCTGATCGAGGCGCTTTTCCACCACCGTGGCCAACTCTTCTCGAGACGCCGACCGCGTGTCCCTGACGGTCCGCTTTATGCCACCTCCCTGGCTCGCGATCTCCCGGTAATCCACTCCCTGGAGCTTCAGACGGAACTCATCCTGGCGGGTTCCTCCAAAAGGAAGGTGAGTATGCGGGTCCACCAGTCCGGGAAAGGCCACCAATCGGGATCCGTCAATCTCCACCGCGTTGGGGGCCAGGCGACAGCTTCTATGAAAATCTTCCTCGAAACCAATAAAACTGATATATTCTCCGGTGGCGCCAACCCACACATCCCGGGAAATCCGGAGTGAATTCAGTTCATTTCCCCGAACAAGCCGGTCATTGGCCGGATTGACCAGTTCACGAATATTTCGGATCACCAGGCTGACTTCAATCATCTATTTCCTCTCCGTGACCTTCTTGCGCTGAAACACGGGGACCTCGAGAATATCCTCAATGTCTTCCGGTGAGGAATCCATGCTGGGCGCGGAGGTGTCATTGATGTATTCGAATCGTTCGGACAGGTCCGCCGGATGTTTTCTGGGTTCAAACAGATAGCGATCATCATTCGGCGTTTTCTCCTCCCGGACCGGTTGAGGCGTCACCTGAACCGGTGTGCGGGGGCGGACCGGTGTCGACGTGGATTTGGTCTTGTATTTAAAATAATTCCGCTTGGATTCATCATTGAATCCCGTCGCAATCACGGTTACCCTCAGAAACTCTCCCATACCTTCCTCATCCACAATTCCGAACTTGATCTTCGACGCCGGAGACGCATTGTTCTTGATGATCTCGGACACCACGCCGATCTCCTTGAGAGTCAGGTTGGACGCGGCCGTGATATTGTAGAGGATCCCCGTGGCTCCGTTGATGGACACATTATCCAGAAGGGGTGAAGTCAGCGCCTTTCGCGCGGCTTCCTCGGCCCTGTTTTCCCCCTTGGCTTCTCCGGTTCCCATCAGGGTCATCCCTTTTTCGCTCATGGCCGATCTCACGTCAGCGAAGTCCACATTCTGATACCCCGGATTGTTGATGATATCGGAGATGCCCCGGACCGCCTTGAGCAGGATTTCGTCGACTTTTTTGTATGCATCCTTGTAGGAAATATCCGCGTCCTCCAGCTCGAAAAGGCGCTGGTTGGGAATCACGATGATGGCATCCACACTGCTCATCAATCCATTGATGCCCGCTTCGGCCACTTCCATGCGGTTCTGACCTTCAAACTCAAAAGGCCGGGTCACCACGGCCACGGTCAGAACGCCCATGGAAGATGCGTGGTTGGCCACCACCTGTGAGGCTCCCGTACCTGTTCCGCCACCCATTCCGGCGGTGATGAATACCATGTTGACCCCTTCGAGAAGGTCAATGATGGCTTCCGTGCTCTCCAGGGCGGCTTGCATGCCCACATCCATGTTGGATCCGGTACCCAGCCCACGGGTGATTTTCTCACCCACCTGAAGTATCTGGGCGGGAGATTTGATGCTGGCCAGATCCTGAATGTCCGTATTTAGAGCCACAAACTCCACACCCTGAAGACCTTCTTCAATCATTCGGTTGACGGCATTCCCGCCGGCCCCGCCAACGCCGACCACTTTCAATACCGCCCCTCTCTGTCTCTTGTCCTGAGAATAGGTGATTCGTACCTGGTCTGCCATGATTCCCTCCTAAAATCCCAGCTGCCGCTTCAGGCGCTGGAAGAATCCCGAGGGTTTCTGCTTCAAAATCCCCCGGTCTTTCAGATCCAACATTCCATACTTGATCAATCCCGTGGCGGTCGCGAAGTCTGGTGTATTGACCTTGTCGATCAATCCCCCCATTCCATGAGGCCGTCCCACGCGAACCGGCGCTGCAAAAATGTCATCCGCGATTTCAATCAGCCCGTCCAACTGGGCCGATCCTCCGGTGATCACCACTCCGGCATTAATGGAGCTTGACAATCCCTGAGATTCAATCTTGTTTTTCGCCATCTCAAATATCTCTTCCGCCCGTGGTCTCAGGATATCCGTCAGAAGAGCCACGGAGACGCAGCGACGTTTCTTTCCGCCCACACTGGGAATTTCGATGTTCTGGTTCTTCCAGTTCGGGTCCAGTCCACATCCATACTTTCGTTTTATCATTTCCGCTTTGTCGATGGGTGTGCGGGTCCCGATGGCCAGATCGTTGGTGAAGTTGTCTCCGCCCACACCGATGGTTGCTGAATAACTCAGGGCGCCTTTCTCGAATACCGCGATATCCGTGGTACCGCCTCCGATATCAATCAAGGCGACGCCCAATTCTTTTTCATCCGGCATGAGCACGGATTCCGCGGTGGCAATGTGAGAAAGTGCCATGCGGATCACATCGATCTTGGCCTTTTTTAAGCAGATGAGTAGATTCTTGGTCGCGGTCAGTGAAGCCGTGACGATATGAATATACACTTCCAGATTCGTGCCGATCATTCCAATGGGATTTTTGATCCCTTCCTGCGAATCCACGATGAATTCCTGGGTCAGCACATGGAGAATGTCTTTGTCATTGGGCAGCATTATGCTGCTGCCGTGCGTGACGGCCCGGTCCACATCATCCTTGGTGATTTCCCGGTTGCGCCCGGTGATATTGATGCTGCCCTTGGCGTTGATGGACTGAATGTGGCTGCCGGATATGTTCACATACGCGGACTCCACTTCCACTCCAGCCGTGATCTCAGCTTCTTTTACGGAGCGGCGGATTGATTCCACCGTACCCTGCATATCCACGATGACGCCCTTGCGCACGCCGTTGGAATCAGAGATTCCGTACCCGATCACCTCCATCTCTTCGTGCCCTTCCTCGGCCTTCACCTGCCCGATAATGGTACAGATTTTCTTGGTGCCGATATCGATACCCACGAGGTAGTTCTCTTTCATGATCCTCTAGGCCTCCTTCCTGTATGCGAAGTAGTAACGATTTTCAAAGCGCAGGTCCACATAACGGATGGGGCGCGTCAACCCCAGCTTGCGCTTCCAGTGCAGGTAATCCTGCAGACGGCGGTCAAAATTCCTGGCCGGCGGATACACGATTTCCGGCAAACCCTTCCACTTCACCACAACCCGACGCAGGGAATCCAGCCCCACATAACGAACATTACCCCGGATTTTTTCCAACTCGGGAAGATAGGGCTTCAGGCGGGGCAAATCCGCTTCCCGCAAACCTTTCAGTGTAATCAGGTGGTCGCATGGTTCGCGGCCCTGATCCAGAACAACGCCATCCCTGTCCATGATCCGGTACCCCCCGCTCCGTTCATACTGAAACACGGGTACCCGAAGTTCGAAGTTCACCACCACGGTAGAGGGAAGACGACGGGTCAGTGAGACGGACCGGACTTCACGGATCTTCAATAATCGTTTGCGAAGACTCTGGAAGTCCAGGGTGAGGATATTCCCTCTGTATTCCCTGACCAAACTCCTCACATGATCGCGTTCGAAATGGGGAGGATTCACCAGTTGGAAGGAGCTCACATTGAGCCTCTCCCAGGTAAGCATGAAGTGCCCCGCCCGGTAGGCCAGCAATGCACCCATTGTGAGAACCACCAGTATCGCCACCATATGAATACCCTGAATCCGAATGGACCGGATCCGTTTCTGGCGGTTCAGGGACCTGTTATTGTTGCGGCGGAAGAAATCAGCCTCTCCCCGCAGTCCCACACCGGACAGCTCCCTCATTTCCGTCTTCCCTCCATGCCATCGGCAAATTCATGAGCCAGGCGGGTCAAATCACCCGCGGAGAGAAAAATCACCGCGTCTCCCGGGCGAATCTGCGCC
>CAYVBC010000181.1:0-3838 GCA_964449545.1 uncultured Clostridia bacterium
GAGTTTGTTGTAGCGGTACTTGGCGCAGCCGGCGGTGAGGATCACGGCGTCTTTGGGAAGCTGTTCCGCCACGCGGGTGAAGTAGTCGCGGCTCTTGTGGCGCCCGTCGCATCCGGCCATGACCACGAAGCGCTTGATGGCGCCGGATTTTACGGCAGCCACCACCTTGTCCGCGAGAGCGAATACCTGGTTGTGGGCAAAACCGCCCACGATGGTGCCTTTCTCAATTTCCACCGGCGGGTCACATTTCCCGGCCAGTTGGATGAGAGCGGAGAAGTCCTTGGTCTTCCCGTCTTTTCGATCCGGGATGTGGGGGATGTCGGGGTACCCGGCCATCCCCGTGGTGAAGATTCGGTCCCGGTAACTGTCCTGCACCGGGGTGATGCAGTTGGTGGTCATGAGGATGGGGCCGTTGAAGCTGGCGAATTCATCCTTCTGCTTCCACCAGGCGTTGCCGTAGTTGCCGACGAAGTGGTCGTACTTCTTGAACGCGGGATAGTAGTTGGCCGGCAGCATCTCACTGTGGGTATACACGTCCACGCCCGTGCCTTTGGTCTGCTTCAACAGCTCTTCCATGTCCAGCATGTCGTGACCGGAGATGAGGATTCCCGGGTTGTCGCGCACGCCGATATTCACTTCCGTGATCTCGGGATGGCCATAGGTGGAGGTGTTGGCTTCATCGAGCAGGGCCATTGCCGTGACCGCGGTTTCACCGGTTTGAATCACCAGGGCGGTGAGGGTGTCCGCGTCCAGGTCCCGGGTGGTGTCCGCCAGCGCCTTGAATATGAAGCGGTAGATGTCATCGTTTTCATAACCCAGGATGTAGGCATGATCCGTGTAAGCGCACAGCCCCTTGATTCCGTAAATCGTCAGCTCGCGCAGGGAGCGGACATCTTCGTTTTCCGTGGCCAGCACGCCCACGGATTCGGCCTTTTTCAGAAAATCGGCCTGGGTGTCTCCTGTCCAGGTGATCGCCTCGTGATTTGGGAGATCTTCAACTGAAACGCCTTTTTTCAGGTGCTCCCGCAGGGCAAGCCCTTCCCGGATCAGCGCGACAAATCGCTCGTTGTCAAAGTTGGCGTTGGTGATGGTGGCAAAAAGGGAGCGTGCGATGAAGCGGCCGGCATCCCGGTCAAAGTTTTTTTCGGCAACCAGGGATACGCCCCGGCAGACGTGGATCAGGGTATCTTGAAGGCCCGCGGTGTCGGGTTTCTTGCCGCAGACGCCCACACGGGTGCATCCCGTGTTTCCAACGGTTTCCTGACATTGATAACAGAACATGCTCATTGTTCCTCCTTTTTCGGTGTACGCGCACACAATAAACGTTCCGATGGTGATTTACCGTAACATCGGTTACAATAGATGAGATTGTCCGGGAGAGATGGATGACCGAAGAGGAAAACCGAAACCTGGAGAACTGCCGACTGTTCAAGGGCCTTGCCCATGGAAGAATGATGGGTATCCTGGGCCGGGTGCGTTACGGGGTGCGGGAATATCCGAAAGGCGGGCTGGTGGCCGCCCGCGGGGATGAGTGCGATCGTCTGCGGGTGGTGATCTCCGGCCGGTTGCGAACCGAGATGACGGATGCCGACGGGCGGGTTGTGGAGGTGGAACTGTTGCCCCCTTCCCGTTGCGTGGCTCCGGGATTCCTCTTCGGTGACCGCCATCGCTACCCGGTGGATGTGTGGGCTCACACCGACTGCCGTCTGTGTTCCATGGAGCGCAGCGCGGTGATTGCCCTTTTCCGCATGGAAGAAAAGGTGATGATCAATTTCATGGACATGGTGAGCACACGGGCCCAATTTTTGGCGGGGCGTCTGCGGGCGCTCTCTTTCGGCACCATCCGGGAGAAGGTCCTGGCCTACTTGAAGGATCTTCCTCGCGGGCCGGACGGGTTGACGCGGCTGGATCGCAACATCGAGGAGCTCAGCGAGTTCTTCGGTGTGGCCCGCCCTTCGCTGTCCCGGGTGCTGGGGGAACTGGAACGGGAAGGGCGGTTTATTCGGCGGGGACGCGGACTCTATCAACTGAATCCGGATCCGGGCGCCCGTTGAGGGTGCGGATCCGGTCGCGGATCACATCTTTTTATCCGGATTGGATTGATATTTAATATGGATTCAGCGTATAAGGATGTGAAGGTCGGAGGTGATGATCATGGGAATCAATGCAATTATTTCGGAAGGAAAAAAAGAGTGGCGGCGCAGGCGCTCGATCCGTAAGGAAAACAGCGCCCTGAAAGACAAGCAATCGATCCTGTCTGAGCGGACAACCCTCATGGGTGAGAAGGCATGGGGTGAGGGGGTCGGGATCGATAATTTCGCGGAAATCAAGAAGAACCTCACCACCCATCAGACGGAACTGGACGCGCTCAAAAAAAAAAGTGAGGATGGCCTGAAGAAAAAAGCGGACCTGGAGAACCGAAAGGTGAAAGCGGAAGAACGCTTCACAGCGGAGCGACAGGGCGTAGAGGAGAAAAAGAAAGCAGTCGATTCCCGCCTGGATACGGAAAAAGAGCAGTTGAAAACCCTGAAGAAAAGCCTGGCGCAATCGGAAAGCCGTTCCCGGAAGATCGCGGATGAGCGCAGTACGCTGCAGAAGAAGATAATCGATACCGACACGTCCGAAGAGATGAGACTCTCGCACCAGACAAGGCTGGATGAACTGGCCACGGAAGAAGCGGAACTGCTGGAAGTCAGAAAAGAACAGAGCGAGGCGGTCAAGATCCAGGACGGGCGGATCGAACCTGTCCAGAAAGAGTCGGATCAGTTGAATGATCAGATTGATGATATCCTGGACCGACGGAAGAAGGAGATCGGGGAGATTGATAAAGCAGTGAAAGAGATCCAGGGAGAACTGGATGGTCGCAGGGCCCGGGAAAAGGAGGTGGAAGCGGACCGGAAGAAGCAATTCAGCCTGCTGGGAGAGAAACTGGCCGCTGAAGGCACAACGATCCCGACCCTGGAAACGGAGTTAACCGCGGTTCGGGAGACCGAAAAGGAGATCGCGCAGATCCAGGCGGAGATCGCCGGACTGGACGGTCAGCAGAACGAAGCATCCAGCAGCGCCTATCGCAAAATGATGACGATCATCGTCGGGGGCGTACTTTTGTTGGTTGCACTGATCATCCTGGCAGTCATGCTTCTGTCGCCGAAGAAAAGCAGTCCCCTGGACGCGGTGGCAGAAGGAAAAACACCCGCCACTTCGTATGCGGAAGCCGTGGCACGGTCGAGCTCACAAAGCACGGAACAAAGTGATAGTACTGAAAGTAAAGAAAGTACCGAAGCGATACCGGAGGGGATGGAGACATTCGCTGACAGTATGAAGGCAGTGGGGGAGGCGTCTCGGGAAAAGATTGGGAAGGATACCCCGGTGGCCTCGGAAGAGAACCTCTCCGCCGCACTGACGGAAATCCCGGGCTCAGAAATGTCCAACCCGACGTTCAGCAAGGCGGAATTTTCCAATATCGAAACCGCCACCCTGCGCACCACATATCGCAATTCCGCGAACCAGCCGGTTGAGGTGGAGATCACCGACACCCATTCACTGTCGATTCTCCTGATGCCCTATCAATCCATGATGGCCATGGAGAGAACCGTTGATAATGATAAGATTTATCAGAAAACCGGGCGTCACATGGGATTTCCCCTTATTGAAACCCTGGACAAGGAGAATGGAGAGGCCCGTCTGGTACTGATTGTAAAGGAACGGTACATCCTCAGCCTGGAGACCGAAGGTGAAGGGGGACTTGAACGGCTTAGAAGCTGTATGTCCGCTCTGAACCCGGGCGCTTTGAAGTAGTTCGGATTCTCCAGCGGGGAAAAAGAGGTTCGGTAAAGCC
>CAYVBC010000182.1:0-3802 GCA_964449545.1 uncultured Clostridia bacterium
AGGGGAGAGAGTGGACTGATCCGGCCGTTTCTGGAGTCACTGGACAGGGAAGTCCTCTCCATATCCTCACCCGGTACACTGGATGGTGGCGATGTGCTTCTCGCGGAGAACTCTTTTTTCGTGGGAATCAGTGAACGGACAAATATAGAGGGATTCAAACAGTTTTCAGCCGCGGTTTCCCGCCATGGATACACCGCCCATGCGGTTCCACTGGCCTCCGGTCTCCATCTGAAAAGTGGTATTTCACTGGTGGAAGAAGGCCTGCTTCTCACCGCACCGGGGTGCGGAGTGGATCCCGTTTTCGATTCTTTTGAAAAGATTCTCACGCCGGAAGATGAATGTTATGCGGCCAACTGCATTTACGTGAACGGATCCATACTGGTTGCCGCCGGGTTTCCCGGAACCGCAAGTGCTCTGGTGAAAAGAGGACTGGAGATACGAGAGGTTGCCGTGGATGAATTTCAAAAGGTGGATGGCGGACTCAGTTGCCTGTCTTTACGCTTCTGAGAAGAAGTGAAAAGTAGATACGCCATCAAATTCGAAGCACGAAATTCGAAATAAATTCAAAATTTAAAATTCACCATTCCAAATATCTTTTCCCATTCCCGGCTCCGGGTGGTTCCCGCCGGTGAGGGGGGTAGCGCTGTGATGGCGCTATGGGATAGATTGTGATGCGATCTCCGGGAGTTCAGGTGATGCAAATCACTGGGCGTGCTGGGATGAAAACGATGAGGGGATCAGTGATGGGATGTTTTTCATCACAAGTGCTCATATATTTCTCATCACTATTTCTCCCCAGAACCATCACGTTCTCGGATTGGTGCTCCATCACAGGTATTTTGTGGGTCTCTCCCGGTTCCAAAGCCTCCCGGGCGGAAAGCCACCCGGATCCTTATGGAGCGCAAGAAGGTGTCAGGCCATCTGCAGCAGGCGCTCGACCAGGGCGTCGATCCCTTCCGCGACTTCACTGATGCGTTGGCCCAGCATGTATGCGGGGGTGGACACGATGCGGTGGGTCTCATCCACCACGAATTCGCGCGCGGTGCAGGTGACATGCTCCGCACCCATCTGGCGGATTGCCGCGGCCGTTTCAGGGTCCGAACCGACTGTGAGGCGGGGGTGAAGGTTCATCTTTCCCGCGATCCGTGCCATCAGTGCCGGCGCGATACAGATAAATCCCATGGATTTTTTCGATTGAATCCCCTCACGAATGAATCGTTCCACTTCGGGGTTGACATCGCATTCCGCCCCCTTGACCGCAAAAGCGCAGAGATTTTTTGCGACACCGAACCCACCTGGAAATACGATGGCATCGAATTCCGCGGCATGCGCATCCGCAAGGTTGAGGATTTCTCCACGCGCGATTCGCGCCGATTCCACCAGGATGTTGCGGGTCTCATCCGTGGCTTCCCCGGTCAGATGATTCACCACGTGCATCTGTAGCGCGTCCGGCGCCAGCAGGGTTACGCGTGCATCCCGCCGGTCAAGGGCAAGGAGTGTCAATACGGACTCGTGGATCTCCGCTCCGTCATATACGCCGCATCCGGATAAAACGACTGCCACTTTTTTCATCCTCTCCTCCTTACGACAGACTGTAGCATAGTGAACGGTAAAAAAAAACTCGGGTTACAGGGTGCGGCGGATGGTGTCGAGCAGGGTGCCATCCCGCCATTCGATCAGGTGAACCACCTCATCGCCGGTTTCCACCCGGGAAGGAATGGTGCCGAATTCCATCGCGTTTTCGACACTCCGCGCGTGTAATTCCTCAATGGTTACCAGAGAGAGACCCTGAGCGGCCGCGTTTTCCCGAATGGCTGCCGCGGCGGGCGAGGGGCTGTTGGGATTGACGGCAACGAATTCCTCGGTCACCACCACATCCACCACCTCACCGGGCGTGGTTCGGGTGAATACACGTTCCACAACCTTCGGGAAACCCTTTCCATCCTTTCCCGTTGCCAGGGGAAGGAATATGATGGTCAGACCAGCGCCCGCGGCCACATCCTGGCCGCCACCGATTCCGCCGATGATTCGTCCATTGGCGCATACGGTGTTGAGGTTGAATCCAAGATCCACCTCCAGGGCGGACAGTACAGCCACATCCAGCAGGTTGACGGCCGCTTCCTTGTTGGCCATGGACGCGTAATACCCGGCACTTATCTCAATGTGGCGGGGGTCCGTGCGCAGGGATTCAACCACCCGGTGGCTCGGTTCAAAAAGTTGACCGTGCAAGAGGGTGCGTAGGGTACCCTCTTCGAGCATATCGACATGCATGGATGTCACACCACCAATGGCGAAGCCGGCCGTGATCCGGCGATTTTTCAGCATGGTTCGGATCTTGTCCAGCACAATCAATCCGGCTCCGCTGCCCACCTGGAAGTTCACACCCTCCTGGACCACTTCAGCGGCTTCCATGACACGGGTTACCTGCTCCGCGATCCGCGCGTTAAAGGGGCGGGAGCGAATTTTGTCCAGGTCCAGGGTGCCGGATCCGATTCCCTCGGAAAGGCCGGGTGGGTCCATGGGAACCACAAAATCCACCTGCTCCATGGAGATGGCAGCGGGAACAATCAGCGGGTTGCTTACCGTTCCGGCCAGCAGGCAGGTATAGTCCGCGAATTCCGCGTCCGCGGAAAACAGACCCACCGGTCCGCAACACTGCTCCGGTTTCCCGGAAACGCCATTGGCGTTGCCGTACACATCCGAAAGGGGCACCGGCCCGAAAGCGACACGGATGTGGACTTCTCCGGTCTGCAGCTTACGGACCCGGTTGCCGTGGGAGAATCCGACGGTGCGCCATGGTAACAGGTCTCCTGCCGTGATATGGGCGCCGAAACGGCGATATACATTGCCGTACAGTCCGGAAAGAACGCCATCCCGGTATGCGTCCATGAGCCATGGGTCCGTGTGGTCGAAAATGGCATTGGCATATAAAATGATTTCTCTTTTTCCATGGGCTCTCAGGGCGGAAACGATCTGCTTCAGCCCAAGATCTCCCGTGCGGTAGTAGTGCGGGTAGGAGATGGTATCTCCATCGCGGATCAGGTCCATAACGGAATCGAGGCGGGTGACTTTGCTGCGGCCGCGAGGGAAGGGAGATGCGCTCCGGCGTTCCACGATGGGATGGGGCCGTTCAGGTTCGTTGAAGGCTGATTTGAATGGCAGGTATACTTTATCATTGTATTTCATGGGAATCTCCTTATACCGGTACAGGGTGAAAAAGAGGAAGGATCACTGTACTGAAAAATGGGTTTGAGATCAAGGCGAGACACGTGATGTGTGAAGGAAGCCCATCACTTCAGGATGAAGCGAGGGGCCGTTCATGAACGATGAACGGCCCCTTCGTATCGGGCTCCGGCTACCGCTTACAGCTAGAAAATGTAGCGGAAGCCCAGCAGGAACATATGATAATCTTTAACTTTCAGGCTGTCATGCAGGGGCATCTGGAATTCAAAAAACAGGGAACCGCGGGCGTTGAAATTACGGATCACTTCAACACCGGTCTGCAGAACCAGATTCAGTCCCCCATTCCAATCCTGGTGCTCATCGAATTCCCAATCCTTGACTTTGGTGGTGAAGCCCAGTCCGCCACCCAGGAAGAACTTGTTAAAACGGGCGTTCAGAACCACATCTCCCATGAAGAAGGTCTTGAAAGGAGCATCCACCAGTGCCAGGCCGGGGCCGGCGCTGACAATCAGATCGAGGGAGTCGGGGATCAGCATGTAGAGGAAACCGAAACGGGCGAACAGGTAGGTGCTGTAGGAACCGCGGACCACCATGGGACCGCCTTCCACAAGCGCGTAAA
>CAYVBC010000183.1:0-3791 GCA_964449545.1 uncultured Clostridia bacterium
ATCATGGCCAGGATTCCGCCCAGGGCGGGGCCGATGGTGATTCCCAGGTTGGTGGCCAGCCGGTTCAGGGCGAATCCGCGGGTGCGGATCTCTGGGGGGCAGACCCGGCTCATGGCCGTGGCGTTGGCCGGATGGAGCGCTTCGGAGACCAGCCCCAGCACCATCATCAGCCCCAGGATGGACTCAAAGTGGTGCAACTGCCCCAGCAGGATGAGGAAGAGGCCGTTGAGCATCAGGCTGAGCTTCTGAACGCGGAAGGGACCGATGCGATCGGAGAGCCATCCACCCAGGAGGGATCCACCCAGGGATCCCACTCCGAATGCGCTCAGTGCCAGCCCGGCCCGGGCGGGTGAAACGGAGAGGTTACGGGTCAGGTGTAATGTGATGAAGAAGAAGACCATGTATCCGCTGCGGTTCAGGAACTCGATCAGTGAGAGAAGCCAGGCCTCCCGGGGGAGTCCGCTGTAGGCCTTGCGGTAGGTGTTCCGGATTCGGGAAATAAAACGCATGCCGGGATTATGCTGGAATTAATCGTCTGGGTCAATGGATGAGATATGGGTTTGAGGAGAGGGAAAGGGAGAAGAGAAAAACGGGTCGCGGGAATGATCCCGCGACCCGGAGGGATTATTTTTCCTTTAAAATGTCTTCCAGCATTTTCTTCGCCCTGGGATCACCGGAAATTCCCAGGAAGATCATGGCTTTGCGTTTCATGTCCGTATCTTTGTCGGCGCGCGCGATCTCCATGAGCAGGGGAACGCCGGCATGATCGGGCAACTGCGAAAGGGCGATCAGTGAAGCCTGGCGCAGGTCCGGATCATCCGCTTTTTTCAGGAAGTCCCGGATCACGGGCAGGGCCTCTTTGCCACCCCTTGTGCCCAGCAGGATCAGGGCGAGTTTGCGTAGTTCAGATGATTTGTTGCTGCGAATTACGGAGAGAAGACGAGCCTCCGCTTTCTCCGGAGCGTGGTGGACCAGCATGGCCAGCGCCATCCGCTCCTCCTTTTCATTTTGTGGATTGTTCAGAATCATCTCCATTTTTTCAGCCGCTTTTTCCGGGTCCATAATGATGAGGGCCTGGAGTGCCGCCTGGCGGATTTCCGTCTTGTCATCCTTCTTTGTGGTTTTTGCCTTCGGATCATCCGCGGAAACCGTAACGGCCAGGAGCAGCACCATTATCAGAATGGCCAGTACTTTCGTGATCTTCATATCATCCTCCTTTCGATTTGATGTGACCGTCGCCGGGCGACGGTTCCATCTGTTTGGACGCAATGAAAATCGGTGGGTTTACAGAGTGTCATGGAAAAAACCTCATTGCGAGAGTAATTTCTGCAGGAATCGTCGCGCCGCATCCTGATGGGTCAGACCGAGCGCCATGATAATGCCTTTCTTCACGTCAGTGTCTGTTTCATGCTCGTACAGGCGGATCAGTGCGGCGGCCGCGTCCGCGGATTGAATGGTGCCCAGGGCTCTTGCAAGGCGCACGCGGTTGTCGGGCAATGCGAAATTGACAAATAGACGCTCAAGGTGCTTGACGACATCAGATGTTTGCGTATGTGCCAGCAGGAGGGCGGCCCGGGCGCGAAAGGATTCCGGCTGCTGTTTATCATTGGCCAGCCGCAACAGGGATTCGCTTCCATTACGGTCTCCCGCCAGCAGGTAAAGAGAAAGGACCCGTGTTTTCAGTTTCATGTCGATTCCGGATGCGGTCATCCGGTTCAATTCCTGAAGTCCCTTTTTTTTGTCAATCAGCTGCAACTGGCTCAGTGCGAAGAAGCGCAGATCGTCATCCGCATCTTCCCGAATGATCTGAAGCAGTTCCCGGGTGGAATCCAGCGCTTCATGCTGCAGGAGAATGGCCAGTGCCATCTGTCGTTGTTCCGCGGGTCGTTTGGATTTCAGGATTTGTATAAGCCTCTCCCGAGCGGGTCCGGAATCCGTATTCAACAGAGAATCCAGGGCCAGAAGTTTGATGTCCAGATCCTCGGTGGCGTTTTCTATTTCCTCAAGACGCTGGGAAAATATCTTCAGTCCGGAACGCGCCAGTTCGCCGGAAATATCGATGAGCAATGCCTTGGCCTGGCGCGCCCAATGCCCATTGGGGAAACGGTGCAACAATCGCTCCAGGAAGCCAATGGCACGATTGCGGCCGGCTGCCCCGTTCGCTGACTGATTCAGTGAATAGGCCAGCCAGTACAGGGATTCCTCCATGCGGAAGTGGACAGGATAGTCGCTGACCAGGCGTTCGAGTTCCCGCGCGGCCCGGCTCCATTCCTGTTTATATACCAGCTGTTTGGCTGTGGCGAATATCTTTTCCACCTCATCCCGGGATTGCCCGGAGGTTGCTGCCGGGGAAATTGAGGCGAAACAGATCGTTCCCAGAAGAGTGATTCCCAGCACTATTTTCCATTTTATTTTCATATCCTCTTCTCCTTGGGGAAATTTTCCCTGCGGCGCAGGAGGTCCAGTTGCATGACCATGCGGTTGCGCCTGATCATCTCCTGGACCTGCGTGAATCGGGTTGTGTCTCCCTCCCCGGCAGTGGAAATTTCCAATAGAATCAACTCCATTTCGTTCAAAAGCGCGAGGGCGGCGGTGTCATTTTGTTCCTTCGCGCGGCGCTTCAGCAGGCGGTTGCGCAGGATGAGTTGATTCCAGGCCGTGGGGGAGAGGGGAAGTGAATCGGCGAGATCCGCGGGAGCCGCATTGGCGCAGTCGATTACCAGCGGATTCATGGTGTTCAGGTGGGATTGAAATTCCATGGCATATCCGTTCCGGGCAATGGAGGATGAAGGCGCCCTGCCGGAGGGTGGAAACAGGAATCTTCCCGCCACGCCGCCGATCACAACCAGGAACATCGCGGCCGCGGCCATGCGCCAATGTCGGCGATGGGAAGGCATGGCGATCACCGGGGCCGAATTCTCCTGGTCAATGCGCTGGTTCAGCCCCTGCATGAAATCATCCCAGAAGGGTTCTCCCGGATCCCGGTGTGAGGGCCTGGGAATTGAATCCAGGCGTTGCTTCAAGGCGGTAAATTCCCGGAGGCAGTGGGGACAGAGTTCCAGGTGGCGGTGCAGTTTTCGGGATCTGCGGGAGGAGAGTTCTCCATAGTACTCCAGCACCAAGAGATCGCGCCATTTTTCACAATGTTTCATGCGATGCCTCCATGTTTCGGGAATTCCCTTAAATGAGCCAGTGAAAGTTGCAGTTTTTTCGATCCGCGGAAGAGAAGGCTCTTGACCGTGCCTTCGCGGATATCCAGGGCACTGGCCACTTCGCGAATGGGAAGATCGCGGTAATGACGCAGGACGAAAGCCGCTCGTTCCCTGGGGCTCAGGTGATCCAGTGCCCGGCGGATCTCTCTGTCAATCTGTTCACTTTCTACGTGCGATTCCGGATGGGTGGCTTGATGTGGTGGAGGAACGGAATGGGGGGAGCGGCTTTCTTCAAGCACAAGGGTCTGCTGGTCCGCTTTCCAGGCGCGGGAACGTCGACGATCGATATAGGAATTCAGGGTTACCCGGTACAACCAGGTACTCAGAGAGGATTTCCCCCGGAACGTCGCCAGGTTACGGAACAGTTTCACGAACACCTCCTGGGCCAAATCCTCACCATCCTCACTGTTTCCACATAAATCCCGGGCCAGGAAATAGACCATACGCCGATGCTGCTCCACCAGGCGGGTGAATGCGTGACGATCTCCCGCCGCGGCAAGGCGGATCAGCTCCGCCTCGGAATGATTCAATTCGGCCATTTTAATTTGACGGGAACTCCAGCCCCCGGGTTTACATGAT
>CAYVBC010000184.1:0-3791 GCA_964449545.1 uncultured Clostridia bacterium
CCACCACCTCCGCGATGGCCGCCGGATCGTTGATCCCCGTGATGGTTTTCATGCGGAACCGGCGGTAGGATCCGGGGTCGGGACGCGCGTTGACAAAGCGTACCATGGAGGCCACCATGGCGGTACCCTGGAGGTGGGAGATATCAAAACATTCAATGGTAAAGGGGATTCGATCCAGGTCCAGGAGCTCCTTCAATTCTCCCAGCGTGTCCGCCTCGCCGAAAAGTGAAGCGCGCAGGTTGGTCTCCACAAGGTCCAGGAGATGACGTTTGTCTCCTCGCAGCGGCACGGTCAGGGTGACGGCGCCGTTGCGTCTGTGACGCAGCCATTGCGCCATTCCGGCGGAAAGAGCCGTGGGCAGGATGATCTCCCGGGGGACCGGGCGTTCCGTGTAATAGCGGGAGAGGAACTCCTCCAACACATCACCACCCGCCTCGAATATGAACTCCTCCTTGTTTTCCAGCACGCCGCGACGGATGCCGAAGCGCATGAGAAGGTAGCGCCCGTCGCGTTCCATGAGGTGGATGATATCCGCCTCGGTGCGTCGGGCTTTCTGCACCTGCTGGCGTTCCAGGATGCGACGCAGGGCGGAGATGCGGTTCCGGAGCTGCAGTGCGTATTCGTAGCGAAGTTTCCCGGATGCGTCCAGCATCCGGGATTCAAGCCTCCGGATCAGTGATTCCACGCGTCCTTTCAAAACCTGGTGCGCGTCCTGGACGCGCAGCGCGTATTCCTTCCGGGATACCGCCCCAATGCAGGGGGCACAGCAGGTCCCCAGCTGGAAGCGCAGGCAGGGACGTTTGGGCATGCGGCGACAGGTACGCAACCCGAATATGTTATTCAGTGCGGCGCGGATCTCGTTTCTGGCCAATCCGGAGACAAAGGGCCCGAAATATTGTCCCCTGCCTTCCGTCCCGCGGGCCGTGATGATGCGGGGGAATCCCTCCGATGTGATTCTGAGCCAGGCGTATGTCTTGGCGTCCTTCAGGTCCACGTTGTAGCGGGGCTGGTGTTTTTTGATGAGGGTGTTCTCGAGAAGGATGGCTTCGACTTCATTGTGGGTCACCAGGGTATCCACACTGCGCGCTTGCTGAAGCATGCGGCGGATCCGTGGTCCCGGATCACCGGAATGAAAATAGGAAGAAACCCGGTGCCTCAGGTTCAGCGCCTTGCCCACGTAGAGAGGGCGGTTCCGGGCATCACGGAAGATATAGCATCCCGGGCGCTGGGGCAATTGATCGGGTTTAATCATTGAGGATCCCGGCCAGGCAACGGCCCGTGTGGCTCTTTTCGCAGCGGGCCACGATTTCCGGTGTGCCGGTGGCCACAACCCGGCCACCCGCTTCTCCACCTTCCGGCCCCAGGTCGACAATATGGTCCGCGCATTTGATTACATCGAGATTATGCTCAATGACCACCACTGTATTTCCCCGTTCCACCAGGCTGTTGAGTACGGTGAGCAGTTTGCGGATGTCATGGGCATGCAGGCCGGTGGTGGGTTCATCCAGGAGGTAGAGCGTGCGGCCCGTGGCCCGCTTGGAGAGCTCGCGGGTCAACTTGATCCGCTGTGCTTCTCCACCACTGAGGGTGACGGAGCTCTGACCCAGTTTGATGTAGCCCAGCCCCACCTGCTTGAGGGTTTCCAGGCGGCTGCGGATGGCGGTCTGGTTGGCGAAGACATTGAGGGCTTCATTCACGCTCATTCCCAGTACATCGGCGATTGAGTGTCCCTTGAAGGTGACCTCCAGTGTCTCATTGTTGTATCTGCGCCCCTTGCACTCCTCGCATTCCACATACACATCCGGGAGGAAATTCATTTCGATCTTGATTACCCCGTCTCCGTGACAGGATTCGCAGCGTCCGCCCTTCACGTTGAAAGAAAAACGTCCCGGCAGGTATCCGCGGAGCTGGGCTTCCCGGGTCCGGGCGAATATGCGCCGGATCTCGTCGAATACCTTGGTGTAGGTGGCTGGATTGCTGCGCGGGGTTTTTCCGATGGGGCTCTGATCGATGACGATCACCTTGTCGACCCGATCTCCGGAATCTATTTTATCAAAATCCCCGGGTTGTAACCTGGAGCCGTGGAGTTTGCGCATCATGCCCTTGTAGAGGATATCGTACACCAGGGTGGACTTTCCGCTGCCGGACACGCCGGTTACCACGGTCAATGTTTCGGTGGGAATTGTGACAGTAATGTTTTTCAGGTTGTGCTCGCGGCATCCCGTGATCGAAATGGGTTGCCCCCCCCCGTTGCGATGGGTGGGGACGGGAATGGAGAGGCGTCCGGACAGGTATTTTCCGGTTATGGAATCGGGATGGGCCTCCACTTCCGCCGGTGTTCCCTGGGCCACGATGCGTCCTCCCTCCAGGCCGGCACCCGGACCCATATCCACCACATGATCCGCGTGGCGGATGGTTTCCTCGTCGTGTTCCACCACGATCACCGTGTTGCCCAGGTCGCGCAGCCGTTTCAATGTGTCGATGAGGCGCCGGTTGTCCCGCTGGTGCAGACCGATGGAGGGTTCATCCAGGATATACAGAACACCCATCAGGTTGGACCCGATCTGTGTGGCCAGGCGGATCCGCTGGGCTTCCCCACCGGAAAGGGAGGACGCGTTGCGGGACAGGGTCAGGTATCCCAGGCCCACGGTGTTCAGGAACTCCAGCCGATCGGAGATTTCACGGAGAATCTGGCGTGCGATGTGTTGCCGACGTTCATCCAGCTTCAGCTCACGAAAGAAACCCAGGGCATCGGCGATGGGCATGTCGGTGATATCAATGATCGTGCGGTCATCCACGGTTACGGCGAGGGATTTGGCCTTGAGCCTTTTCCCCTTGCAGGAAGGGCAGGGGAAAGTGCGCATGAACTTTTCCAGTTCCCTGCGGCGGTAATCCGATTCCGTCTGGTGAAAGAGGCGTTCCGCCTGGGGAGCCAGGCCCTCCCATGCTCCCCGGTGAGACCAGTTGGCTTCCCCGTTCTTCATGCTCATGCGGAAGGCGATCTTCTCCGCGGAGCCATGCATGAGGGCCTGGTATTGTTTTTGGGTCAGGTCGCGGATGGGGGTGAACATATCAAAACCGAAATGGCGCGCCACGGCGGCCAGGTATTGTCCCCGCCAGCCGTCCATGGCGTTGCGGTACAGGGCAACGGCTCCATCCGCAATGGCGAGGCTGGGATCGGGAATGATCAGGTCCGGATCGAACTCCATACCCATGCCCAGTCCATGGCAGTCGGGACATGCGCCGAAGGGGCTGTTGAAGGAGAACATGCGTGGCTGGAGCTCTTCGAAAGAGAGCCCGCAGACCGGGCACGCCATCTGGCTCGAGAGGAGGTGCTCTTCTCCCTGGCCGTCGATCACGGATACCAGACCCCCGGATCGAGGCAGGGCCGCTTCGCAGGCCTCGGTGATCCGGCTGAGGTCGTTGTCGGTGATCCGGTCCATTAAAAGGTCGATGTCATGCTGGCGGTATCGCTCCAGGGAAGGGGGGCTGTCGGTGCGGATGATCTCCCCATTGACCCGGGCCCTGGGGAATCCCTCTCCGTGAAGGTCCGCGAAGAGTTTTTCATAGGTTCCCTTTTTGCGCCGCACCAGGGGCGCCAGGATGGTGAAGGGCGCAACCAGGTCGGAGGCGATGGAGCGGGCGATGCTCTGGGGTGTGCGGGGCTCAATGGGCACGCCGTGGATCGGGCAGTGGGGGATGCCCACCCGGGCGAACAGGAGACGCAGGTAATCGTACACTTCCGTCACCGTTCCCACGGTGCTGCGCGGATTCCGGCTGGTGGTTTTCTG
>CAYVBC010000185.1:0-3778 GCA_964449545.1 uncultured Clostridia bacterium
TCCACCTTTTTCGCCGCGGCACGCTCCTACCGCGAGGCCGTGGGCTCCGGACCCCGGGACGAAAAAATGGCCGTGATCATCCAGGATGTGGCCGGAAGAACCCGGAACAAACGCCACTACCCCATCGTTTCCGGCGTGGCCCGATCCGTGAACTTCTACCCCCACGGAAACGCCCGCCCTGAAGAGGGGGTCGTGGACATGGCCCTGGGGCTGGGGAAAAGCATCGTGGACGGGGGACGCGCGTGGAGCTATTCTCCCGCCCAGCCTCGAGCGGTACCGCCATTCGGTTCCACATCCGACTGGCTGAAGGAGACGCAACGCAAGTTCTGGGCCGTGCACATGGGGAAGACGCTCGCATCCAACCCCCTGCGGGAGACCGAGTTCATGATCCACCTTGAACTGGAAGATGCCGATTACGATAACACCCTCAGACGTGTGGCGTCTACCTATGATGCAGCCTCCGACTGCATCCGCATCGGTGTTTCGCAACCCGGACCCCGGATCATTACTTTCGGGCCGATTCTCCAGGCGGGCATCATGCCGCTCAACCAGCTGATCCTGGACGTCCTGGACCTCTGCGAGTCCACCACCGGGGCCAGGGTTGAAATGGAGTTCGCCGTGGACTGGGGCGGGGAAAAAGAAGCCCTGACTGAATTTTCATTACTCCAGGTTCGCCCCATGGCCCTGTCGGAAGAAACCGTATCCATATCCGACACGGAATTCTCAGCGGATCACCGCCTCCTGGCTACCGCCTCTGCCATGGGGAACGGGATCACCGAGGCGATCCATGACATCGTTTACCTGAAGCGCGACACATTTGATTTCAAGCATTCCCGCCGGATCGCCGAACAGCTGGCCGAACTGAACCGTGACCTCCTGGCGCGGGGCACCCCCTACCTTCTGATCGGTTTCGGACGCTGGGGGAGCTCGGATCCCTGGCTGGGAATCCCGGTCAACTGGGGGCAGATCTCGGGCGCCCGGGCCATCGTTGAGTCCACGCCCGCGGGCGCCCACGTGGATCTGAGCCAGGGTTCCCATTTCTTTCACAACCTGACAAGCCTGAAAATCCTCTATTTTTCACTGAAATACGGCCGGGATTTCCTGGATTGGGATTGGCTGGACGCCGGAAAACCGGAACATGAAACCGAATATCTCCGCCACCTGAGACTTCAGGATCCTTTAACCTTGAAAGTGGATGGCCGATCCCGAAAAGGAGTGATATTGCGATGAGCCCAAACACAAAATCCATTGAAGGACTGATGCGGGATCTCCAGGAACGCGCCAAGGAGCTGAACTGCCTCTACCAGGTGGAAGAGCTGTTGAACAATACGGGAAAAGATCTGGAGCCCATGTTCAAGGGCCTGCTGTCAATCATTCCCAATGGCTGGCAGTACCCCGAATTCTGCCAGGCCAGAATCGAGTACCAGGGAGAGGTATTCAAAACCCCGGACTACGTCGACTCAGACTGGGAACAGATCGCCGACATCATGGTCCAGGAAAAAGTGGTGGGCCGGATCACCGTATCCTACAACCGGGAAATCCCCACGTCGGACAGCGACACTTTTCTCAAGGAGGAGATCCGCCTGATCAACTCCATTGCCGACCGTATCGGAAACATGATCCTCCACAGAGAGATGAAGGGTGTTTACGATGAGTGGCAACAGGCGGGAGACCGGCTCTCCTCCCAGAGCAAAGACCAGTGGCAGATCATCATTGAGCTCCTCCAGAAAACAGACAAGAAACTATTCATGTATCTGTCCAATAAAATGCTGCACTACCTGTGCTGGAACGGAGTGGAGCCGGCCAAATCCCTTCTGCAGCGTTTCGGCAGCAAGCCCAGGATCAGTGACAAGGAACTGGAGGATGAGAACCGCCCCCAGGCCAAGCAGACCATGGACAGCATCTACCTGCTCGGCCGGGAGGTATTTTCAATCGCCTCTTTGAACCTGGATCCGGAAATCATCCTTTCCTATGTTCAGAAGTGGATCCAGGAGGACAGATCCCGTTTCCTGGTCAAGGCCATTGATGACCCCAATTCATCCCTACCGGAAATCATTGACGCCATCACCCGGTACCGGTACATGCGCGCGGAAGGCGTGACCCTGTCTCCCTCTGCGGAAAAGGGCCTCCGGGTTTCGCTGGTGAGACGTTTTTTTTCAGACCAGCTGGAATTTATCAACGTGGCCAAGGACCATATCGACGTCACCGACTACTACGACCTGGTGCCTCACATCATTTTCCCCCAGAGAAGTCACGGAAAACTGGGGGGGAAAAGCGCGGGCCTCTTCCTGGCCGAGCACATCCTGCGCAAATGCCCCGAGTTCGAAACCCTCTTCCCCAACCTCAAGGTTCCCAAGACCTGGTATGTCACATCCGACGGACTGGTCAATTTTCTGTACTACAACAACCTGGAAGAGGTGATCGAGCAGAAATACAAAAACGTGGACGAGATCAACCTGGAATACCCCAATATCATCCAGATCTTCAAGAACTCCCATTTCCCGCCGGAAATTGAACGCGGGTTATCGGTCGCGCTGGAAGACCTGGGAGAAACCCCCATCATCGTACGCAGTTCCAGCCTGCTTGAGGACCGTCTGGGCGCTACATTTTCAGGAAAATACAAAAGCCTCTTCCTGGCCAATTGCGGCAGCAGATCCGAGCGACTGGAAGCCCTGAAAGACGCCATATCCGAAATATACGCGTCCACCTTCGCGCCGGATCCCATCGAATACCGCACGGAGCGGGGACTGCTGGATTTTTTCGAAGAGATGGGCATCATGATCCAGGAGGTGGTGGGGCACAAGGTGGGAGACTATTTTCTTCCCACATTTGCCGGTGTCGCTTTCAGTCACAATGAATTCCGCTGGTCCTCCCGGATTGAACGGGAAGACGGACTCATCCGCATGGTTCCGGGACTGGGAACCCGGGCCGTTGATCGGGTGGCGGATGACTACCCCTGCCTGATCGCGCCGGGAAAACCGGACCTGCGGGTCAACATCACTCCGGACGAGATTCATCGCTACTCTCCGAAAAAAGTGGATGTCATCAATCTCAAGACAAACAGCTTTGAAACCATGGAACTGGGCAAGCTGCTGCGGAAATACGGCGAAGAGATCAACGGGATCCACCGTGTGGTTTCCATCTTCGACGGCGATATGTTCCGCCAGCCCTCATCCATGTTGAATATCGATTTTGAATCCCATAACCTGATCGCCACATTCGACGGCCTGACCCAGCGCACCCCGTTTATCAACCAGATCCGCAGCCTCTTGCAGCTGCTGAAGGAGAAGATCAAGTCCCCGGTAGACGTGGAATTCGCCCACGACGGAACCTCCCTCTACCTGCTCCAGTGCCGCCCCCAGAGTTATTCTCGTGACATCATGCCCAGTCCCATCCCCAAGAATATTCCCGCGGCCGACACCCTGTTCACGGCACACCGCTACATTTCCAACGGATCGATCCCTGAAATCACCCACATCGTGTATGTTGAACCGGATGCGTATTCACAGATATCCTCTCACGAGAACCTGAAACGGGTAGGAGAAGCGGTGGGAAAACTCAACAAACTACTCCCCAAGCGCCAGTTCATTCTCATGGGGCCGGGACGCTGGGGAAGCCGCGGAGACATCAAGCTGGGGGTGAATGTCACCTACTCGGATATCAACAACACGGCGGTATTGATTGAAATTGCCAGAAAAAAAGGCAACTACACACCGGACCTCTCCTTCGGAACACACTTTTTTCAGGACCTGGTGGAAGCATCCATCCGCTATCTTCC
>CAYVBC010000186.1:0-3769 GCA_964449545.1 uncultured Clostridia bacterium
GCTTCATACTGCCGTGATGCCTTGACGGCGTACAGCACCGAAGCACTGAACAGCGTCTGGGACACCCCGATATTCGCCACAAACTCGTTGTCCCGCTTGATGGGCACCTGGGAGACCACCGACGGTCCGCCCATGAGGGAGGAAAGGTCGAAGTACATGTAGTAATCACTGAGGTTGCGGGTGTAACCGGCCGTAAACCCCACCTGGGGAAAGGCGCCGGAACGGGCTTCTCTTTTTTGTTCCCGGGCGGTTTCCTTTTCCTTGGCGGCCAGGCGCAATACCTTGCTGTTTTCCCGTACCGCGGTCAGGAACTCATCCACTTTGTATTGCCGGGAGTGTCCGGTCTGCAGGGCCAGGGCGAAAATCACCAGGCCCATCACGATTTTGTTTTTCATTTCAAATTCTCCTTCAGCCTTCCACCGGGGCTTTCTTTTTTCTTTTGCCGCCCAGCATGTCATAGAGCAGGGGGATCAGCACCAGGGTGAACACCGCGGAAACCAGCACGCCACCGATGGAAACGATTCCCATGGGCTGACGCATTTCCCTGCCCGAGGCCCCGATCCCGGCCGCCATGGGCAGCATGCCCAGGATGATGGCGATGGTGGACATGAGGATCGCCTTCAACCGGGCCGGACAGGCCTCCAGCAGAGCGTCCCTCACCTTCCTGCCCTTTTCCCGCACCAATTGGTTGGTGTAGTCCAACAGCAGAATGGCGTTGTTCACCACAATGCCGATGAGCATGACAATGGCCAGCATGGAAGCGATGTTCATGGTGGACCCGGTCAGCAGCAGGGAGTAGAACACGCCGATCAGGGCCAGGGGAATGGTGGCCAGGATGTAGAGAGGCTGAACCAGGCTTTCAAGGATTCCCGCCAGCAGCATATAGGTCAGCAGCAGGGCGATGATGAAAGCCTTGGCGATTCCGGAAATGGTCCTCTCCATCTCCTCCACCATCATACCCCAGCGAACCTTGTAGCCGGCGGGCAGGCGCAGTTCTTCGATGGCCGCGTTCAACCGGTCACTGACTTCGCCCAGCACGTACCCTTTAGCAACGGCGCCGGTCAATTGGATCGATCTGTAGCGATCCTTGCCCAGAATCATGTTGCGGCCTTCACGAAATTCGAGGGTCGCCAGGTGTCCCAGCGTGTATTGTCCCTGCCTGGAAAAAACGGGAATATTGGCGATCTCTTCAGGACTGTCCGTGGTCTCATCACTCAGGGTGACCCGGATATCGTATTCTTCACCCTTGTCCCGGTACTGGGTGGCCACCAGTCCGTCCACGGCCGAGCGCACAGCCACGGCCAGGTCCGACATGGTCAACCCGGCCCGGGCCAACCGGGTATTGTCCGGGATGATGGTTAACTCCGGTTTCCCCTGCCTGGAGCTGGAATCGGCGTTGATCAGGCCGGGGATCTCTTTCATTTTTTTCAGTAGTTCACGGCTGTACCCTTCCAGCACATCCAGGTCCTGCCCCTGCAACTGCACGTCGATTTCGGAAGCGGCACCACCCCCCATGCTTCTGAGAGACTCCACGCGGATGTGAGCATTGGGAATATCCGCCAGCTCCTCGTGCAGACGGGAAACCAACTCACTGGTTGAAAATGATCGTTCTTCGGCATCCACCAGTTTCACATGGATCAACGCCATTTCCACACCCTCCCGCACCATGCTCTGGGTGCCCAGGGTGGTCCAGAAACGGGAAACCTCGGGGATCCGCTTCAGGCGCGTCTCGATTTCGCCGGCGGTTTTCGCGACAGCATCCAGTTTTGCCCCGGTGGGCAGATCCACCTTGATGGTCAACTGCCCGTCATCGGAACCGGGTATAAACTCAAACCCGATTTTTCCGGCGACAAACAGACTGCTCAGGAACAGGACCACCGAAAACAGGATTAAGGCCATGGCCCGGGATCGCTTCTTCAGGAAAAAAACCAGCAGTTTCCGGTAACTTTCCTCCATGGAAGCAAAAAATTTCTCCATTTTTTCACTGATTCTGAGCTTCCTGCGGGACTTGTCCGAAAGAATCAGCGAAGCGAGCATGGGAGTGAGGGTAAAGGACATGAGCAGGGAGAAGAGGGTCGCGTACACCACCGTGAGGCTGAAGTTGCGGAACATGATGCCCGCGATGCTGCTCATGGTGGCCAGGGGCAGAAAAACCACCAGATTGGTTCCCGCGGAGGCCAGCACGGCCATGGCGATCTCCCGGGTGCCCAGTGACGCGCTCTCCGCACTGCTTAACCCCCTGTTTTTATGGCGGAAGATGTTTTCCAGCACCACCACGGAATTGGTCACCAGAATGCCCACCGAAGTGGACAACCCCATCAAGGTCAGCAGGTTCATGGAAAATCCGGACATGCTCATGAACAGAAAAGCCGAAAAAATGGACATGGGCATGGAGAGCGTTACGATGAGGGTGGAGCGGATATCGTGGAGGAAGAAAAAGAGGATCAGGGCGGTAAACAGTATTCCCAGCCCGATGTTGATCAGAGTATCTTTTACGGAATCCCGGGTAAAGGTGGTGGATTCGTTGATCAACTCCAGGGAGCATCCCTCCGGCAATGATTCACGGATCTCGGGCAATTCCTTCACCACCTCGTCATAGGTCCGCACCTCGTTACTGCCCGAGGTTTTTCGGAGACTGATGAGGATCACATCTGAATCACCCTGCCGGGTACGGTTGTTGAAATAGGTGGTCTGCTTGCGCACCGCCTTGTGGGTATCCTTGACCACGGCGATATCGCCCATTTTCTTCAGGCCGAAGGGCGTTGGAACTTCCAGATTTCGAATGCCATCGATATCCTGGAACCTTCCCTGCATGCGCACGCTGACATCCATTTTACCGGCCTGGATGTTACCTCCGGGCATATCCAGGTTGTTCATGGCCAGGATTCCGGCCAATTGCCGAAGAGACAGGCCGTTTTGCTGCAGCACGCGGGTATCGATCTCCACGCGGACTTCTCTCTCCTTTCCGCCGGTCAAGGTCACTTCCGCGACCCCCTTGATCTGGGAGAAACGGTTTTTCAACTTCCGGTCCGCCAGGTCGTACAACTCCGTGGCGGGAAAGTTTCCGGAAAGCGCCAGGTCCACGACGGGAACCGAGAGCGGGTCGAAACGCTGCACCAGGGGATCCTCCGCTTCATCCGGAAGGTCTCCGATAATGCCGTCCACTTTGTCCTTTACCTCGTTGAGGGCCACGTAGACATCCTTTCCCAGGTTGAAACTGATCATGATGAAGGATGCGTTCTCCATGGAATAGGATTGAATCGAATCGATTTCGCTCACCGATGATACGGCGTCTTCCACCGTTTTGGTGACCTGGAGTTGAATCTCCTCCGCGTTGGCCCCGGCATACACGGTTTGAACCGTGATCATGGGCAGGGCCGTGTCCGGCATGAGCTGGAGATTCATGTTGAAAAAGGAGATGGCGCCGAAGAGGACAAAAACGATCAGCACCATGCTGATTAGAATGGGACGTTTGATTGACAGATCAGCGATATGCATTTCTATATCTCCCGGGTCAGTTGAGTGGGGTTTGAGCAGCGGACTTGCCGATCAGGTTCAGACGACAATTGTCCTCAACCAGCATCAATCCTTCGGTCACGATGATTTCACCGGGTTCCAGGCCCTGGAGGATCTCCACCTTCATCCCGTTTTTCCGGCCGGTCCGGACTTCACGTCTGGAGGCGAGACCGTTTTGGACCACGAACACAAAGGCGCCATTGTCCTCGAAGCGAATGTTCTCACGCTCCAGAACAATTACCCCGCCAGGGTC
>CAYVBC010000187.1:0-3749 GCA_964449545.1 uncultured Clostridia bacterium
ATTCTATTTTCTGCGGATTCAACTGGGCTTCCACCATCTTGAGATACATGGAAGAGCGCCCCGAAATCTCCAGCACACTGTAATGTTCACTCCCTCCGTAAGATTCAACAATCTGTTGAAAATCCCGGCGGGCATCCTCATATTTTCGATTGGTAAATGCCTTAACCGCTTTGGTAAAAAGGGATGTGATTGTTTTGAGTTCTTTTTCCTCACTAAGCTTGGTCAATAGAGACCTCCAGAAAACTGCATCCAGGGGATGGGAAGTTATTTATAATAAATTTAAGGGCCCGGCAGTTGACGCCGAGCCCTGTTGGATTCACCAGGTAACCGACAGGCGGGAATTTCCTTGGGAAAAGAACCTGTCTTCTACTCGATTTCCTGCTTGGCACTCTGATACCGTTCGGGGATCACTCCGAGAACATCAATGCCGGCACCTTTCGCAAGATCGATCACCTGCAGGACATTCTCGTAAAGAACCGTTTCATCGGCACGGATAAAGAGGGTTTTTTCAGTACGGGTCTGATAGATACTCCGCAGTTCACTTTCGAGCCTTTCCAGTGTGACAGGCATATTGTTGATCTTAAGGGATTGATCCGCTTCCAGCGTAAGCACAATGCTTTTGGACGCCTGAGGCTGATCACCGGTGTCTCCGGAGCTCTCCGGCAAATTGATATCGATTCCCTTCTGGGCCACCGGGGTGATCACCATGAAGATAATCAGAAGTACCAGAAGAATATCGCACAGCGGGACAACATTCGGCTCCGACTTTTGTCCAACTCCAGTTTCAGCACCCATATGTCCTCCTCGTTGGTAATTTAGCAAATCCGCCCGGAGATGTCAAGAAAAAAATATCTACCCTTACCAACAGGTCATCATTGAACTGAGCGGGTGTTTCTTTAGTGAAAAATCCCTCTTTTTAATTGACAATTCACCCATCCAGGAGCTAAAATGAATTCATTGAAAAGGAGGATTATATGTCATTACATATTGTAGACACATGTATCAGCTGCGGCGCCTGTGAATCCGTGTGCCCGGTGGAAGCCATCTCTCAGGGAGACGAATTTTACGTCATCGATCCTGAAAAATGCGTGGAATGCGAAGGACATTTCGATGAGCCCCAGTGCGCATCGGTTTGTCCCACTGATTCCTGCGTCAAATAGACTCAGACTCACAACCAGAATTCAGTATGTCAGAAGAAAATAAGCCACAGGAAGCACCAAAACCTGTTGACGCTTCTCTTTCCCTGGCCATTGCCAGTGGAAAGGGGGGGGTGGGTAAATCCACCGTAACCGTCAACCTGGCACTCGCCCTTGCATCACAGGGATTGAAAGTGGGTTTGCTGGATGCCGATATTTACGGGCCCAATGTACCACTTATGCTTGGAATCCGGGAAACGGCCGCGAGGGTGGAAAACGGAAAAATCATTCCCATTGAGGCGCACGGAATTAAAGTCATGTCCGTGGGCTTCATCGCCCCCCCGGAAAAGGCACTGATCTGGAGAGGGCCTCTGGCCAACAAGCTGATTGAACAATTCCTTACTGAAGTGGAATGGGGCCAACTGGATGCGTTTCTCATCGACCTTCCCCCCGGAACCGGGGATGTTCCGCTATCCATTATTCAGAAAGCGGGATTGTCCGGCGGCATCATTGTATCCACCCACCAGGAAGCATCCATTGCGGACGTCCGCAAGATGATCGACATGTTTCACACCACGAACACCAGAGTACTGGGAATGGTGGAGAACATGAAGTATATCATCTGTCCGCATTGTGATCAGTCCGTTGACCTGTATCCTGGAAACAGCAGCGACCTTTCAGACACACTGGGCACCCGAGTGCTCGCGGAACTGCCGTTTCTCCCTCAGTTCTCGAGCCTGAAGGAAAATGATATGCCCTACCTTCTGGCCATGAAGGAATCGGACATGGCCCTGCGGTTCCAGGCTCTCGCCGAAACGGTTCGCCACATCCTCGACTGAAAACCGGAAAAATCCGGACTTATTCTGCTCCAATTGTCCCGGGAAGAGGACAGTTCTTTCCCTGACAAGCTGGAAAGAGTATTGCTTCAGTATAAAAGGAGGCGAAAATGAAAAGGTCAATCTTATCCATAACAGCACTGCTGATCCTGACTGTACTCCTTCCCGGCCAGGACCCCGGTGAAGAACAGAACTTCAGCTCGCGCTATTACGAAAACGCGAAAGTCATCCGTGTCAAATACGTGGAGGGAGAAGCCTTTGTGGACCGCAGCTATGATGAGGGGCTCGAAGAAGCCACCATCAACCTTCCTGTCTTCGAAAAAGACAGTCTGCAGACCACTGACGGACGCATGGAAATTTATCTGGGCCGCCTCAACTACATGCGGTTGGATTACGACACGGATATCAACCTGGAAAAGATCCCCATATTGAGACACACATCCCTTGCCGCCAACCTCAACCACGGCGCCATTTACCTGGACATCAACAATCTGGACTACGAAAAGGATATCGAAATACAGACACCGGATTGCGGGATCTTTATCCTGGGATCCGGAATTTTCCGAATCAACGTCACGCAGGAAAGAGGTACGGAGATCTGGGTTCGAGAAGGTCTGCTGGAAGTGGCCGGTACCGGATACAGCCGCGATGTACGCAATGGGCAGAAAGTGGTTTTTACCGATGGGCACGTAACCGAAAGGCCCTTCTATTTCCGCACCGCCATGACGGACGATTTCGACCAATGGCACAAATCCCGCGATCACCTGCTGGGAACAGCCCGATATGGAACTTCCCGCTATATGGATGAAGGATATTCCGATTACGAGTACGAACTCTCCCGTAACGGCCGCTGGGTGTTCAGCCACACCTACAATTCCAATATTTGGATTCCCCACCGCTTGATGGATGGATGGCGTCCCTATTACAACGGTCGCTGGGTCTGGCATCCCCACTACGGGTATGTCTGGAACTCATATGACAGCTGGGGCTGGTTCACCCATCATTACGGCCGCTGGCACTGGAACACAAATTACGGATGGCACTGGCTCGCGGGATATCGCTGGTCACCCGCCTGGGTCAGCTGGTTCTGGAATGACTCCTACTACGGCTGGGCCCCATTGAGTCACTGGAACCGCCCCGTCATCGTACTCAATCGACGGTGGAACCGCCACTACAGATATTGGAAAGGCATCCCCTCCAATTCACTGTCCACCGTGGTGATCCGCAAAGACCGCCTGCTGGCATCCGATCTTCACAAGCATGCTCTCAACACCAGGGGCGGACGCGACAATGTCATCAAGCACACCATCCCGTTCAGAGGCAATGCGCCAACCCTTCACCCCAAGGTGAAAACCGTTCACGTTGTCAATGCCAAGGGACGCAACGTGATCTTCAAGCGTGGAGGTCTGACTTCAGTCACCCGTTATCGCACCAATGACCAGGGTGTCATGATCCGAAAGACCACCACATCCAAAACCCGGATCGCCAACCGCTACAGTACCGGCAAAATTCAAAAACGCGTCTCCGGAAAATTCGAAAGCCGCTCCGTACAAAAAAGGGTCATCCACAACGGAAACGCTTCTTCACGATATTCCACCATAAAAGACACGGACGACAGCAAAGACAAGAAGGCCAATAGTTCCAGTTCTTCCAGCAGCAGTACCCGGGTGCGCAAAAAAACCGTTTCCAAGCGAACAGTCCCAAAGCGCACGACAACGTCAAAGAAAAGCAGTACCGTCAAGAAAGCCAAACGGAAGAAAAGCAGCCCTTCAGCCGT
>CAYVBC010000188.1:0-3736 GCA_964449545.1 uncultured Clostridia bacterium
TGCCGATCCGCTTCATGCGGCGTTTGCCCTTTTTCTGCTTTTCCAGCAGTTTCATTTTCCGGGAAATATCACCACCATAACATTTGGCCAGGACGTTTTTTCTCAGGGCCTTGACCACGGTACGGGCGATGACGCGCTTGTTGATGGCCGCCTGGATCACCACCTCGAAAAGCTGGCGGGGGATCACCTTCTTCATCCGTGAAGTGACGGCGCATCCCACGTGGTAGGCGTTGTCGTTGTGCACGATCATGGCCAGCGCGTCCACGGCCTCACCGTTGATCAGGATGTCCAGCTTGATCAATGGAGCTTCACGATACTCCTTGAATTCGTAGTCAAAGGATGCGTATCCCTGGGAGATGGATTTGAGCTTATTGAAAAAATCGTACAATACTTCGGCCAGAGGGAGGATATAGGTCAGGTGGATCCGCTGGGAGCTGATGTAGTCCAGCTTCTTGTGGATGCCCCGTCGCGCCTGCAGTAACTTGAGGATATTCCCCAGGTGATCCGCGGGTGTGATGATGATGGCCTCGATCATCGGCTCTTCCACCATGGCCACGTTCTGGGATGGGGGTAGTTGAGCGGGGGATTCAATTTCGAACACTTTTCCCGCGGTGGAGGTGACCCGGTAGCGTACCGATGGGGAGGTCGTCACGATGGAAAGGTTGTATTCCCGTTCCAGTCGCTCCTGGATGATCTCCTTGTGCAGCAGGCCCAGGAATCCGCATCGGAACCCGATGCCCAGGGCGGGGGAGGTCTCCGGTTCGAAGGTCAGGGAGGAGTCATTGAGCACCAGTTTCTCGATGGCTTCGCGAAGCTCTTCGTGGCTGGTGCCTTCCCCGGGGTAGAACCCGGCAAACACCATGGGCTGGGGCTCCTTGAATCCGGGCAGGGCTAAGACCCGCGTCTCTTTGGCCAGAGTGATGGTGTCACCGATCTTCACTTCCGCCACGTTCTTGATGCTGGCGATGATGTAGCCGACTTCACCGGCGGACAACTCGGGTATGGGCGTGGGCTTTGGTGTATGCACACCCAGTTCGTTGATTTCGTATACTGCGTTGTTGGAAAGGAATTTGACCCGGTCGCCCTTGCGCAAGCGGCCGTCGATGAGGCGAACCAGGATGATGACACCACGGTAGGCATCGAACCAGGAGTCGAAAATCAGTCCGCGCAGGGGTTGGTCCGGATCTCCCTGGGGAGGCGGGACGCGTTCGATCAGGGCGGGAATGATCCCCTCCACACCTTGGCCGGTCTTGGCACTGACCATGAGGGCTTCCTCCCGGCCGATGCCGATGATGTTTTCCATCTGGTCCAGGGATTTTTCCAGTTCGTTGTTGGGCAGGTCGATCTTGTTCATGACGGGGATCAGCGTGAGGTCGTTTTCCATGGCCAGATAGGTATTGGCCACGGTCTGGGCCTCCACACCCTGGGTGGCGTCAATCACCAGCAGGGCGCCTTCGCACGCGGCCAGGGAGCGGGAGACCTCGTAGTTGAAATCGATGTGTCCCGGCGTATCAATCAGGTTGAGCTGGTAGGTGATCCCGTCACTGTGGCGATGGGTGAGGCGCACGAAGTGGCTCTTGATGGTGATGCCCCGTTCCCGTTCCAGGTCCATGGAGTCAAGCATCTGTTCCTGTTTGTCCCGTTCTTCGACGGCACCGGTCACATCCAGCAGGCGGTCGGAAAGCGTGGTTTTGCCGTGATCAATATGAGCGATTATGGAAAAATTGCGAATGTGTTTCATAACGGAAGGTCCTTGTGGGCCAGGAGGCCGGCGCCCAGCACTCCGGTGTCTCTATAATCGGAGATTGCGATCCGGGTGCAGGCGAGGGCGTCCGAGTGCAGGTGGATCTTCATCTCCTCGCGGGCCGGGTCCAGCAGCGCGTCACCGGCAGCGGTGATTCCGCCGCTCATGGTGATGATGTCGGGATTCAGGGTATTGACAATGTTGGTCAGCAGGATGCCCAGGTAACGGCCGGCACGGTGAAATGCGCCGCGGGCGTCGGCGTCTCCAGCCAGCATCTTCTCGTGGAGTTCGCGGCTGCTGGTCATATGGGAACCGGGCCGGAGTTCTCTGAATGTGTTCAGGATACCGCTTTCGGAAGCTTCCGTTTCCGCGCAGCCCCGACCGCCGCACCCGCAGGGGCGGCCTTCGGGATGGACCACCGTGTGACCCAGCTCCGCGGCGAACCCGCAGGCACCCCGCCAGGGACGCCCTCGGAAGATGATCCCGGAGCCGATTCCGGTCCCCAGCGTCAGGTGCACCAGGCAATCGGGTCGGGGATCCACCCGGGACCAGGCACCCAGGGCGGCGCAGTTCGCGTCGTTATCCACCGTCGTGGGGATGGGCGATATGCGCGCGAGCTCGCTTCCAAAGGCCATTCCGTTGAGGAAAAGCAGGTTTGGAGAGCGCACAATGACCTGGTCCCGGCTGCGGATGAAACCGGGGATCCCGACCCCCGCGGCAGCCGGTTCCCATTCTTCACGTTCCCGGGTAATCAGGTCCGATACGGTGTTGAGTAGCGCATTCCGGTTTTTTGGAGTGGGCAGGCGTCGGACTGGGGCGGCGAGGTGCCCGTCCCGGACCGGGGCGTACTTGATGGCTGTGCCGCCGATGTCCACACCCAGAACCGTCACCCCCGTACTCCCTTGACCGCGTACACGGAAGGTCCGTATAGGAGGGTGTTCAGCTTGTCCACATTGCTGTTCCACGCGCGCGCGGATTCATGGTCCGGGGAGATCTCTTCCAGGGCTTCGCCCGGGGGAGGATCTCCATAGAGGATTTCAACCGGGTGAAAGCCCCTGTTTTCAAGCAGATAGCGCATGAAATCGGGATGAAGGGGTTTATTATGGGTCACGTCCAGAAAAAAGATCCGGCTGAGCGCGAAGAGACTGAGGGGGTTCACGGTTTCCATGATCAGGATTCCACCGGGGCGAAGCACGCGTCCACACTCCTCTACCAGGTTTTTCAGGTAGTCGGAAGGCAGGTGTTCAATCACCTGGGAGGAAAACAATCCTCCCAGGGAAGATTCGGGTCTGGCCCGCAGCTCTTTCAGGAGGTCCGCGCGGCGGCAGGGCAGCCCCTGCTCGGTAGCCGCGTCCAGCATGGTGCGTGAGAGGTCGACGCCTTCGGCGCTTTTGCCCGCTTTCAGCAACATGCTCACAAATTCGCCGCGCCCGCAGCCAAGGTCGAGGATGTCATCCACGGGGGCGAACTGTTCCACGTAGCGGCCCAGCTGCGCGCTCACGGACTCGCGGCTTCCCCGGAATCGGGCTTCGAAGTCGGAGTAGCGAAAGGTGGTCAGGCGTTCCCGGGCGGCTTCCAGCTTGCCGCGGTCTTCGGGAGTGACCTCTCCGGTATTGTCGATCCGTTCAATCAGGTTCTTCAGGGACTGTTCCAGGTGGAGAAAACCGGTGACCAGGGCGCGTACGTTGGCGTACTCCGCCTCCAGGGTGTCGATTTTCCAGTGCAGGGAACTGAATACCCGGGACGCGTGGTTGTTGGAATAGGCGTCCCATTCGCGATCCTGGGCGGTCACCAGCCCGGAAATATCGGAATAAAGTTCTTCCATCAATTCCGTGGCCAGGCGGCGGTTGCGTCCCCGGAGTCGACCGGCCAGCAGGTCTCCCAGCCGGGTCAGTGTGTCTTTGAGTTTTTCCTGGTGCTTCTTTCTATTCTCAATGCGTTCTTCAATCGTCCTTCGCATTCGTGTTTTTCCCTTCGTCGCCGTTTTCCTTG
>CAYVBC010000189.1:0-3684 GCA_964449545.1 uncultured Clostridia bacterium
TGGGCGCAGGAGATTTGAGGGAATCTGTCCCTAGTACGAAAGGACCGGGATGGGTGAATCTCTGGTGATCCAGTTGTTCCGCCAGGAGCATCGCTGGGTAGCTACATTCATAATGGATAACCGCTGAAAGCATCTAAGCGGGAAGCCAATCCCAAGATAATATCTCCCTCCCCGTAAGGGGCTAAAGACCTCTCGTAGACTACGAGTTTGATAGGCTGGATGTGTAAGCACGGTAACGTGTTAAGCTTACCAGTACTAATCGGTCGTGAGCCTTGACCATTATTTTTATAAAGCTTTACTCCCTACAAATCTAACACAGCAATAATGATAAAAAGCCGCGCAATTATTCCCGGTGACCATAACGAAGAGGCCACACCCGGTAACATTCCGAACCCGGAAGTTAAGCTCTTCAGTGCCGATGATACTGCCCTGGTAACGGGGTGGGAAAGTAGGTCGTCACCGGGTTTTTTTTTGCTTATTTTAGAAAAAAAATCGATTTTTAAATCAAAATCAGGGAAATCTTTCCCAACTAAATCAATTCATTGACGAAATAACCATTTTCTGGTATATTTCTATATCCAGTGGGTGTTTTTCTTTTGAATCCATTCAATCAAAAAACCCAAAGAGATATTAAGGAGGTATTTTTGCCTACTATAAATCAGCTAATACGGTTTGGCCGAAAAAGGCAGAAAATAAAGAGCAATTCACCAGCTCTTGAAAACTGTCCTCTGAAGCGCGGTGTATGCACACGCGTGTTTACCACGAATCCGAAGAAACCCAATTCCGCCATGCGTAAGGTTGCTCGTGTGCGGCTGACCAACGGAGTAGAGGTCAGCGCATATATACCTGGTGAAGGGCATTCTCTTCAGGAACACTCCATTGTACTGGTGCGCGGCGGCCGTGTGAAGGATCTGCCGGGTGTCCGGTATCACGTGGTTCGTGGGGCAAAGGATTCGACGGGTGTGGAAGGCCGTATGCGCGGTCGATCCAAGTATGGCACACGCCGTCAGAAGAAGGTTTAATTTCGGGAGTAAGGAATGCCCAGAAGAAAACTTCGTAAACAGAAAGAACAGGTTTTTGATCCTGTCTACAATTCATCCGTAATCGCCAAGCTTGTGAATTCAATCATGTTGCATGGGAAAAAGGCAAAGGCGGAAAAGGTTGTATATGGGGCCATGGCTGAAGTTCAGGAAAAGGCAAAAGAGGACGCCCTGAAGGTAGTCCTGAAAGCCGTTGAGAACATCCGTCCGCAGATAGAAACACGCTCGCGACGGGTGGGTGGCGCGACCTATCAGGTGCCCATGGAAGTCCGCAAGGAACGTTCATACGCGCTGGCGGTTCGGTGGCTGACATTGTACGCACGCGAAAGAGGCGGAAAAAGCATGCAGGAAAAGCTCGTTGGTGAGCTCCTGGACGCTTTCAACAATCGCGGTGGTGCTGTAAAGAAACGTGAAACCGTTCACAAGATGGCGGAATCGAACCGAGCTTTCGCGCATTATCGCTGGTAATAGATACGATGGATATGGTACCGGTAGACAGGATTCGAAACATTGGTCTCATGGCACATATAGATGCCGGAAAGACCACCACTACGGAGAGAATTCTGTTTTATTCCGGTGTTACATACAAAATGGGTGAGGTTCATGACGGTACCGCAGTCATGGACTGGATGGAGCAGGAGCAGGAGAGAGGGATAACCATTACTTCCGCCTGTACCACTACTCATTGGAAGGATTGTCAGATCAATATCATCGATACTCCCGGGCACGTGGATTTTACCGCGGAAGTGGAGCGGGCGCTGCGTGTCCTGGATGGGGGCGTCGTTGTGCTGTGCGCCGTGGGGGGTGTGGAACCCCAGACTGAGAAGGTATGGTTCCAGGCCGAAAAATACCATGTACCTCGGATCGCTTATATCAATAAGATGGATCGCGTGGGTGCCGATCACCTGGACGTCCTGGATCAGATTCATACAAAGCTGAAAGCGAATCCCCTTCTGCTGCAGCTTCCTCTTGGCTTTGAGGACACCTTTTCCGGAGTGGTTGACCTGATCGAAATGAAGGCTTACCGCTACGGTGGCGATCACCTCGGTGCCGCGTGCGAAACAGAGGAAATTCCGGAAGAAAGCCGCGAAGACGCGGAGCTTTACCGGGATCGCTTGGTGGAGCAGCTGGCCGAACACGATCTGGATGTCATGGAGCGATTTCTGGAGAAAAAGGATATCTCTCCGGAGTTGTTGCGTGGCGCGGTCCGCAAGATGACCCTCAAGCTGGAAGGTATCCCGGTACTCATGGGATCGTCATTTAAAAACAAGGCCGTTCAGCATCTTCTGGACGCCATTGTGAATTACCTTCCGTCACCCGGGGACGTTGAGTCCGTGGGAGGAAGGTCTCCCAAGACTGGAAAGGCGATCCGTCGTGAACTTTCCGCCACGGAGCCTTTTTCCGCGCTGGTGTTCAAGATCATGAGCGATCCCTTTGTGGGTCAGTTGATCTATTTCCGGGTGTACTCGGGAACGCTCAAGGCGGGAAGTGTCGTATACAATCCGAATCTTGGCAGGCGTGTTCGGATTATCCGGTTGCTGAAACTCCATGCCAACAAGCGTGAAGAGATTCGCGAGATCGGCAGTGGAGATATCGCGGCCACCGTAGGTATCAGCGATATTTCCACCGGAGATACAATCTGCGACGAACGCAATCAGATTATCCTGGAGACCATCTCTTTTCCCAAACCGGTTGTCTCTTCCACCATTGAACCCCGACTGACTTCGGATCACAAGAAGCTGGACGAGGTGCTGGAGAAACTGGGTGTGGAAGACCCGACGCTTACGGTCAAGGTGAACGCCGAAACGGGACAGAAGATCATCTCCGGTATGGGCGAGTTGCATCTGGAAGTTGTGCGGGAACGAATTCGTCGTGAATTTAAAATTGAAACAAAGCTGGGAAAACCCCGGGTTGCATATCAGGAGACCATCCGGATCGCGGCCAGGGGAGAGGAAAAATATATTCAACAGGGTGCCGGCCGATCGCAATTCGGTCATGTGGTACTGGACGTTCGACCACTGGAAGACGGAGAGAAGTTTTCGTTATCATTTTCCGCTCCGGAAAGCAGCGTGCCGAAAGAATTTCATGACGCGGTGAGGATCGGAGTCCAGGAATCCATGGGTTTCGGGCTGATCGCGGGATTCCCTGTTACAGGTGTGGCGGTTGAGCTGGTGGATGGTTCGGTGGATTCGGACAACGCCACGGAGCTCGGATATAAAATTGCCGCATCCATGGCGTTTCAGAACGCTTTCAAGAAGGGAGAACCCATTCTTCTTGAGCCCATAATGAAAATCGAAGTCCGGGTTCAGGATGAATATCTGGGTGATGTGATGGGGGATCTGAATGCCCGTGCGGGAAAGATCTCCCGGATGGACAATCGCAACGACATCCATGTGGTGGATGGGAAGGTTCCCATGTCAAATATGTTCGGTTACGCGACGTCGCTGCGAACCCTGACTCAGGGAAGGGCGACATACTCAATGGAATTTTCTGAATACGCGAGAATGTCGGAAGAAAAGATGCAGGATGTTTTAAAAAACCAGTTGGGAATATATTCACTCAATTAGGAGGTCATACATGGCGAAAGAGAAGTTTGATCGCAGTAAGCCCCATTTGAATATCGGGACCATTGGTCACGTGGACC
>CAYVBC010000190.1:0-3658 GCA_964449545.1 uncultured Clostridia bacterium
TCCGTGGAAGAAGTTCTGGATGCCCGGGACGCCTGGCTGGAATCGGCCAACCGCGAATTTTCGGGGTTGTCTTTGTTCCCGGGAGCTGAGATTCACTGCTCCCACGGGCTGCGGGAAGCACTCCAAAGCCATGGGAGTCGACTGACCCTCAACGAGAGTGATTACTTCCTGTTGGAATTCCCCTTTGACATGCTGTTCCCTGGGATTGATGAGCTGCTTTTCGATCTGCAGCGGGACGGCTGGATTCCGGTGATCGCACACCCGGAGCGCAATGAAGTGATCCAGCGTCATCCGGAGAATCTCTTCCGGATGGTGCGGGCCGGGGCTTTGGCCCAGGTCAACGCGGGCAGCCTGGAAGGGCGTTTCGGTGACGCTTCGCGGCAATCCGCGCTGGAGCTGCTGCGCTGCAACCTGGCGCACTGCGTCGCGTCGGACGCCCACTGGCCGCAAGAACGTCCAGCGGACCTCTCCGTGGTGACAGGGATCCTGGAGGCCATGAACCTGGGAGATCCGCAATTATTGCTTCGGGAAAATCCCGGCCGGATTCTGCGCAATCTCGGGTTGGATCGCATGAACGACCCCATCGATCCGGGAGAATCAAGGGGAACGTTCAAAGAGATGCTGAAAGGATGGTTTCACAGATAATCATGGCGAAACCGCGACAATTTATTCCCCAATGGGCGATCCGATCTCTTCAGTGGATCATCCTGATCGCGCCGTTGCCCTTCGGCTTTTCATCTCCCTGGCTTTCTCCACTCTTCTTCCTTTTACTGGCGACCTGGATGGTCGCGGTTCGACCCTGGGCGACCGCGTTGCCCGCCATTCCGGGATATTCGTGGCTTCTGCGTTTCGCGACGATGGGTGTCGGATTGATTTTTTTTCAACTCATCCCTCTGCCCCGGGCATGGCTGGAGGTGATATCGCCGGCCACGCTGAATGTACTGGATTCACTTCCCATGGCGCCGATAAAATGGCATGGGATCAGCCTGGTTCCGGGCCATACGGTCATGGCGGCCATGAGTGTGATGGTCGTAGTGATATTTTTCTTCACCCTGCTTAAAATGCCGTTTTCCCTGGGAACGGTTCGCCGGATCGCTTTCGCCGTGGGTGTCTCGGGTGTGGTTCAGGTGGTGATCGGCGGTGGGAGAATGCTGCTGCCTGGTGATCGATTCTTCTGGTTTTTTTACCCGGTGGAGAATCCCCTGACCCGTGAGCTGATGATGGGAACATTCGCCACCCATACCCAATCCGCCCTTTTCCTTTCCATGGGGATCATGGTGATGGCCGGAGTGCTGGCAGCGGATGCCGGAATTTTCGGGCCTCGGGGAACGGGACCGTCAAATGGAAGAGACTGGATCGGGATTCTGAAGGAGAAGCGTTGGTCTGTTATCGGCCTTGCGATCTGCATTACCGGATTCGCGTTGACCCGATGCGCCGGTGGACGCTGGATTATGATTTTTGCCACCGTAATCTTCCTGCTTGCATGGGTCTATATCAAATTCCCTTCCCATCAGCGGCGATGGCTGAGATGGGTGGTGCTGACGGCCATTATTTTCACCGCGATGGCCGCGATTCAACGCGCGCGACCGCAGTTGCTTACAGCCGCGACCGGACAAAAAACATTTGTTCGCTATACTGAGCCGATGAAGAATATGGCCTCGGATTTCGCGGTTCTGGGCACGGGAGCGGGAAGCTTCGGCGCCGTGTACCCGCTGTATGATGAAACGTTGCGGGTCCATATGACTCACGCGCCCAACGACTGGCGGCAGATGGTGATTGAAACCGGATACCTGGGCATGTTGATCCTGATTTTGTTCATGCTTCTGTATGCCCGCGGGGTGCTTCTTCTGTGGGACGGACGACGCAATCCCCGGGTGCGGGCCATGGGCGCGGGATGGGTGATCGCCGCAGTGCTGACACCGGGGTTCGCTTTCTTTCACTATCCCTTCCGTGTACCCGGTTTGCTGTTTTTCGCCGCGCTTATGTTGGGAATGGCCGTACGAGCCATGGCGAGATCCGGAGAGGAGAATTCCCGTGCGTTCTGACCGGTTGGTTTCCATATTGCTGCTATGCGCGACCATCGTGTTCGCCGGAAGATTCCTCTCCCGATCGTCACCTCGCGCCACCCGCATCTGCATGAGGATGAGTCGTCCGTTCCGGGTTGCCATGTGCGAATCCGACGCGGCAAGGGAAGCGGGCCAATGGATGCTGAACAAAGGAGAAAAAGACTCCGGTTTGGTCCTGTTGACCCGTGCCCTGGAATCAAACCCATTGAATCCGGACATCTACCTCCTGCTGGGTCGATCACGGCTCTATGAGGAGGATATAGAGAATCGGGCTTTTGAACAGGGGCTGCTGGAGTTGCGTACCGCGGCCCGATTGGGCAGGAGTCGGGACTCCATCGCCGCGGAAACGGGAATGCAGCTGCTGGCTTTGTGGCCGATCCTGGACGAGAAAGCAAGGAAGGAGTGCGAAAGACTGCTCATTCGTGGCGTTCGAGTCATCGAAACAGATGCCCTTGTAAGCACCTGGTGGCGCTACTCCAGGGATCGATCCCTCCTGGCTTCGGTCCTGGAATCCCGCCCGGAGGTGATGCGGATCGCCGCGGATACGCTGACCCGGATGGGTGCCCCGCTGGAATGGCGCTGGCGCCTGCTGGCCGCGAATGAACGGCTGGAATACGCGGACCTGCGCCGAAAATATCGTGGATATCGAAACAATCGCACCCGGTTGGAGGAGCTGGAAAGGCGGATGAAATCGATCATTGGATATGGAACCCTGCTGGATTCCAATGATCCCGACTGGCCGCGATACAGGATCTTCCGGGAGCGTCTTCTGCTCGAAGCACTGGAAAACGCGGAGCAGCAATTCCGCCATCATCCGGGTCCTCAGACCAGGGAAACCACGATTACGCTTTTGAGAAGGGTGCTGGAAGAGACGAAAAATGTGGATCTGATTCCCATTGAGGGGTTACTGGCAGGAACGGCATTATGGGATGCGGAGAATAAGCCGGACGATTCATTGCTCAGGGCCAGGCTCTACATGCGAACCGGGAATTACTCCCGCGCCATGGAATTGTCCGTGGCAACCGCGGAGAGTCGTAAAGATCAAACCGGAGCGTATTTTGAAGCCCGCCTGTTGGCGACCCGGGCGGCCATGGCCATGAAGCTCATGATCGCCGCGCGGGGACAGGTCCGGATGATCCTGGATCAGGATCCGGGCCATCTGGAAGCCAACTGCCTGATGGGCAGCATTCTACGGGAATTGCGTCAGGACATTCCAGACGGAGAAGCGGAACGGATCCGCAAAGGATGTCAATTAAACCTCTCAAGCGGGCGGTTGGAACGTCGTATTCCACTGTTCCCCGGAGTGAATCCCGAGATTCGTGTCCCGGCGGGCAGACCCGGTCAGAAACGCCTGCTTCACCTGCGAATGGACGGGCAGGTGGTGCTGGAACGCTATCTATCCGGCGAGGGCGAGCTCGTGTCCATCCCCATGGCGGGAGATCGCCTGGACGCTGGAGAGATGATTCACGTGAGTGTTCTGCTGACGGATATTAAGGAAAACGGTTGACTTTCCCTTTGGATTACATTATAAATTAATTAAATAACTGCTGAGATGATTGATTTTGCCGCACAGGAGTCGTTGGTGGAGAAGA
>CAYVBC010000191.1:0-3652 GCA_964449545.1 uncultured Clostridia bacterium
CACCGCCATCCGGCCACTTTTTATGTCTCCGTCTCCTACATGTGCTGGGCCTTCCGCCGCAAATCCATGATCATCCGCAACGGGGAGGTGACCCATGATTAGGTTGCAGACACCCATATCCGAAGACCAGGTGAGGGGACTCACCGTCGGGGAATCCGTACTTCTGTCCGGGGTCATAGTGACCGCGCGGGACCAGGGTCACAAGCTGATGGTGGAGGAAAAACCGGATTTTCTCCGTCCCCTGTTGAAGGAATCGGTGATCTACCACTGCGGGCCCGTGGTGCGCAGGGAAAAAGACGGAAGCTGGCGGTTTATCAGCGCCGGCCCCACCACCTCCATCCGGGAGGAGCCCTACCAGGCTGAGGTGATCTGCGAATACGGCGTGCGAGGCGTCATCGGCAAGGGTGGAATGGGTGACCGGACCTCGAAGGGTCTGGAGCAATGCGGGGCCGTTTACCTCCATGCCGTAGGGGGTGCCGGTACCTTAATCGCCAATTCCGTAGTCCGTGTCCGGGACGTTCATATGCTGGAGGAGTTCGGCACCCCTGAAGCCTTCTGGGTCATCGAAGTCCGTGACTTCCCCCTGGTGGTGACCATGGATGCGGCGGGCAACAGCCTTCACAGCCGCATCCTCGATGCCTCCTCCGCCGTGGCCCGTTCCCTTCTGAACACCGAGTGATTTTTCTGTCTCCGGATTCCTGAATCTGGTGACACCTGGAATTTGAACCTGTATAATGGGAGTCTTACGCCAACATGTTTCAAACTGAAATCATCATCTTTCTGCAGTCGCTGGCCTCTGATGGGCTGACTGCGATCACTCGTCTGGTCAGTTTTCTCGGAGATGGAGACGTCATGATTCCCCTGTTGCTGGCGGCCATGCTCTCCCTCCACTTCCGTTGCGGTTTCTTTCTGCTCCACGCCTGGATCTGGGCGGGGGCCATAAACGGTTTTTTAAAAACCACAATCCACCTCCCCCGCCCCGTCGATGTGGATTCCCGGGTTCAAATCCTGGGCTCGGGCATTCGCAACACCGCTCCGGAATATGCCCGGGGCGCGAACTCCTTTTTCAGCCCTTTACCGGCGAACGTTTTGCCCGCCCCGGGGGAAGTGCCCCTGCATGGATTCGGATTTCCCTCCGGACATACCGCCTGCGCGGCCTCCTGGTCATGGCTCCTGTCCCGTGAATTGAAAGCGATACACTGGCGGATGATCCTTTTTGCCTGGGTCGTTCTGATTGCTTTTTCCCGCATCTACCTGGGCTGCCACTTCCTCGCCGATATCCTGATGGGGTTGGCTGTGGGTATCTTTGTCGGCGGAACCCTCTGGCTGCTTTTCGGTCACTCCGTGACCCTTCGCTGGTGGCTGGACCGCCCCATCTTCCGTTTCCGGCCCGGACGACGTTTCTCACTTCTTTTGATGTATCTGATGGGTGGCCCGTTACTCATGTTCCTGGTACCGCAGATCTACAACTCCGCCGCGGCCCGCCTGCTGGGGTTGAACCTGGGATTCCTCCTTCTCTGGTTGAGAGGTCTGCCCCGGGAATCTGGGAGCCCGGCCCATAGATTGGCGCGCTGCCTTCTGGGCATGGGATTTTATGCCCTGTTTTACTGGGGATTTAAAGAAATACTGCTCGCCGCGGGCATCTCTTCCGGCCACTGGCTTCATATCCTGCGCCACTTCATGGCGCCCTTCCTCACCCTGGCTGCCGGTGTGCCCCTGGGCATCCACTTAGGAGTATGGCAACGATGAATTCCAACCTTCCTTCCAACAGAATCGGTTTCGGACCCCGCCTCGGGGCTTTCCTGATCGACAGCTTTTTAATGGCCTTTCTCGCATCCCTGCTGATGTCTCTTTTCATGCCGGACCAGCTCAAATTGTTTGCCGACGGAAAATATCTGGAAGTGCTGGCACATGGAACCGCGGGTGATGGTTCCATGGAGAGCATTCTGAAGGTGTCCTCTTTCCTGGCCCATTTCAGCATGCTGTATATGCTGATTGAAGGATTTGTGGGCGCCACGCCCGGGAAGCTGCTGCTGGGGATGAAGATTGGCACCCCGGAGGGTTATCATGGGGATCAGAAACTCTACATGACCCGATACCTGGTAAAAAACAGCCCTTCCCTGCTCAACCTGGCAGCCACCACCCTGAACCTGGGTCTGTTCGCCGGCCTCAGCGGTATCGCCGGCATGGTCATTCTCATGGGCGGTTTCATGATGCTGTCTCCCGACCGACAGGCCCTGCACGACCGTGTCGCGCATACCGCTATTTTCAAGCGGGTGGATCTACGCGAGCAGACTTCCGCCGCAACCTGAGCCCTTCTATTTGTCCACGCCCGCGGCAACGGCTTCCACGCGTTCAAAAACGCGTAGAAAATTTCCGCCCAGGATCTTGAGGATATCTTCCTCCGAATAGCCCCTGCGCAGCAATCCCTCCGTGATCCTGGGAAAACCGGATACATCCTCAAGGCCCCGGGGAAAACTGCCGGCGCCGTCAAAATCCGATCCCAGCCCCACGTGTTCCACGCCCACCAGTCGGACCACGTGATCAATATGGTCCAGGAGAATCTCCAGGGAAGCCGGTTCCGGCGCGTGTTGACGCCACAATGCAAACGCGTGTTTCCAGTACTCGTTCCGGTTGTCCGCGTATCGGCGATTGAGGGCCGCGAATTCGGGGGCCAGTTTGCGCTGAACTTCAGCCGCACGCTTTTCAAATGACGGGTCCAGGAAAGCGGAGTAAAAATTGATTTGAATCACGCCCCCTTTGCCTGCCAGGTCACGAATCATCTCATCACTCATATTCCGCGGTACCGGACAGATCGATCTGACACATGAATGAGACGCCATTACCGGGGCACGGCTCAAACGGATCACGTCACGGAAGGTGGCATCCGAAACATGGGAAACGTCAACGATCATTCCGAGACGGTTCATCTCCTCCACCACGCGTCTGCCGAAGGGACTCAGCCCATGCCATCTTGGTGATCCTCCGGTGGAGGAATCACAGATGTCATTATGACTATTGTGGGTCAGTGTGATATAGCGCACACCCAGTCGGTAATACTGGCGCAACAGTCTGAGACTCCCTTCAATCGGCCCACCGTTCTCCATGCCCATCAAAATGGCGTGCCGATTTTCAGCACTCAGGTTCCGGATCTGAAGAGGTGAGGTCGCCAGTGCGGCGCGTTCCGGGTTTTCGCTCACCTGCTTTACAATGGCATCAATCATCTCCAGCGCGCGATGGGCCGGATGGTTACGGTCCCTGCTGTTGGAAACGAAGACGGCAAAAAACATGGCATCCACGCCGCCGGCACGCATCCGTTCCAGGTCCACTTCGTTTCGATTTCCCGAAGCGCCGATGTCCAGGCCATTCAGCATGGCCATGGGTGTATCGCAATGGGTATCAATCACCAGGGCCTTCCGGTGCAGGCGGGCGGCCCGCTTCTCCAGTTCCGCAACGGTGTCCCCCGCCGCGTACGCGGCCGCAAGCCCCGATCCCAGCAGCATCGTTACTACAATCAGCATTAATTTCTTCATTCCAGGTTCCTCCTGTAAACGTTTCAACTTTCCAACTCTCCAACTTTCCAACTTTCCAACTTTCCTTTCTACAGATTGAAACGATAGGTTACTTTCATCATGAGAATATTGTCTCCGGG
>CAYVBC010000192.1:0-3631 GCA_964449545.1 uncultured Clostridia bacterium
AAAACCCGAGGAACCACCGTATTGTGCGTCAAACATAAGGATAAGGTTGTGATGGGCGCGGATGGCCAGGTCACCCTGGAACACACCGTTCTCAAACACAAGGCCCGCAAAGTTCGCCGTCTGTACAACGAACAGGTACTGGCTGGATTCGCCGGTTCCACATCCGACGCCTTCTCTCTCTTCCAGCGTTTTGAAGGCAAGCTGGATGAATATAACGGCAACCTGGCCCGCTCGGCCATTGAACTTTCCAAGGAGTGGCGAACGGACCGGATTCTCCGTCGTCTGGAAGCGCTTCTCATCGTCGCGGACAAAAAAAATATCTTCATTCTCTCCGGGTCCGGAGATGTGATTGAACCGGATGAAGATATACTGGCCATCGGTTCCGGTGGCCCCTATGCCCACGCGGCCGCGCTGGCGCTGAAACGCCACGCGAAGATGGACGCTCGTGCCATCGTGGAAAACGCGATGGAGATCGCGGCCTCCACCTGCATTTATACGAACAATACGTTCACCATTGAGGAGTTGTAAATGAGTGTACCCCAGTTGAAGGATCCCTCCTACCTGACCCCGCGACAGATCGTGACTGAGCTGGATCGCTACATCATTGGTCAGAAGGAAGCCAAAAAATCAGTCGCCATCGCCCTGCGCAACCGGTTTCGCCGCCGCCAGCTCCCGCCGGAAATCCGTGAAGATATCATTCCCAAGAACATTCTCATGATCGGCCCCACCGGCGTGGGGAAAACGGAAATCGCCCGACGTCTTGCCCGCCTGGCCCGTTCTCCCTTCATCAAGGTGGAGGCATCGAAATTCACCGAAGTGGGTTACGTGGGACGCGATGTGGAATCCATCGTCCGCGACCTGGTCCGGATCGCCATTGATCTGGTCAAAGCGGAACATATGGAAAAAAATATTGAAAAAGCCCGCTTCAACGTGGAAGAACGCCTGCTTTCCGTTCTTCTGCCCGCCTCCAAAGCCAAGCGAGGGCCCGCGGCGGAGATGGAAACCGATCCCGGCGTCTCCAATGAAACCCGCGAGAAGCTTCGCAAGCTCCTTCAGGACGGTGCTCTGGATGAACGTTCCGTGGAAGTGGAGGTTAAATCTTCCCAGATGACTCCATTTGAAATCTTTTCCTCTTCAGGTGTTGAAGAGATCGGCGTCACCATCGGCGAGATGATGCCCAACATGTTCGGCGGACGCACGAAAAAACGCAGGATGACCGTGGCGGAGGCCCGGGAATACCTGCTCCATGATGAACAGGACAAGCTGCTGGATATGGACCAGGTTTCCAAGGTTGCCATTGAACGGGCCGAACAGACGGGGATCGTTTTCCTGGATGAAGTGGATAAGATCTGCGGTCGTGAAAGTGGTGGCCAGGGACCGAGTGTCTCCCGCGAAGGCGTCCAGCGGGACCTTCTGCCCATCATCGAGGGCACAACGGTTCAGACAAAGTACGGAATGGTTAAAACCGATTTCATCCTCTTCATCGGCGCCGGCGCGTTTCATGTGGCCAAACCCGCGGACATGATTCCCGAACTCCAGGGGCGTTTCCCCATCCGGGTGGAGTTGACTTCCCTCAACAGCGATGATTTCGTCCGCATCCTGACAGAGCCGAAAAACGCGCTGGTCAAACAATACCAGGCCCTGATGAGCACCGAAGGGTTGGAGATTATTTTTACCGAAGATTCGGTTTCCGAAGTGGCCTCCATTGCGGAAACCCTGAACAGTCGCGCCGAAAACATCGGCGCGCGCCGCCTGCATACCATCCTGGAAAAAGTGATGGAAGAGATCTCCTTCGACGCTTCGGATCTGGATTCCGCCCAGGTTCGCATCGACGCGGAGTACGTGCGCAACCGGGTGTCTGAAATCGCGGCTGATTCCGACCTGAGCCGCTATATCCTTTAAGATGAAAACCAGAAAACGCATAAATGACCGGCGGCGATCCGCCGCGCTGGCGGCCGTTGCCGTTTCGGCCGCATTCCTTCTGATTCAGTGTGGACGAAAAGGGGCCCTGTACCTGGAACCGCGACCGGAACCCCCGATGGTTTCCCAGGTCAACCTGCGCCAGGTGGGCACCCAGCTGGAAATTTCATGGACATTCCCCCCCCTGCTCATGGACGGCAAGACCGAATTCGACCCGACCCGGGTCCGCTGGGTTCGGTTTTACCACGCCAACCGCCAGCTTCCCGGTGACTCTTTTCAGCGTCGCGCAACGGCACTGGATAAAATCCCCATCACGGATCTGGTCCACAAAGGCAATGAATACAGTTACCGGATCCCGTTCAAGATCAACGAGCTTTCCGGAAAAAAGCATTTCTTCTCAATCCGGTATGCCTATCTCCGCTACAAAGCCCCCTTCAGCCCCGTAAAAAGGATCGACACCGCGATTCCCCCCAAACCCGTCACGGGGCTCGAGGTGAGCCAGGAAGGGAAAACGATTCTGCTGCGTTGGAAACGTCCGGACAGGGATCTATCGGATGAAACGCTCAAGAGCCTCGCCGGGTACACAATCTCCCGCCGCATCGTTTCCGCGGAATCTCCCTCCGGCGACAGTCAAATCATACGGATCACCCCCCGTTTTCTTCATGACGAAAAATACAAGGACACGGACACCAGCCTGGAAGGTCGATACGAGTACCGGATTGTCGCCCATTTCAACGCGGAAATTGAAAGCCTTGAATCTGAAACCGTGTCCGTCACCATGCAGGACACCTTTCCTCCGGACCTTCCGTCCGGGGTAGTTGTTTTTCGAGCCAGGGATCACCTGCTCCTCAACTGGCGACCGGTTCATGACCGGGACTTCTCACACTACCGGATTTACAGACGCGTGGACAAGGAATCGGAAGAAAAACTCCTGGTGGATCAGCTGAAGGACACCCACTATGAAGACCGATCCGTAAAGCCCGGACACAGCTACGCATACCAGGTGACCGCGGTGGACCTGAAGGGCAATGAAAGCGATCCATCCACACCGGTAGACGAGAATTTCTAGCATGACCGCCCCCCGCCCGGATCCGGAAAATCGCTCCCGGGTGGCCGTCATTCCATGTGAGGATTACACACCCTATCGTGTTACAGCCGCTGTGGAAGAGGGAATCCAGGCCCTTGGCGGTATCGGGCATTTCGTCCGTCCGGGAGAGCGGATCCTGTTAAAACCCAACCTCCTGGCCGGAGACCTCCCTGAAAAAGCGGTGACCCTTCACCCGGAGGTATTTCGCGCAGTGGCCACCGCGTTTCAGAGTGCCGGCGCTTCCGTCACCTTCGGGGATTCCCCGGCACGTGGACGCCTGGAACGTATCGCGCAATCCGCCGGGATCCTGCCCGTGGCTCAGGAACTGGGCATCCCGATGGCGGATTTTAAATCCGGGGAACAGAGACGATTAAAGGGCCCCATGGAGGACCAGGTGGTGCGCCTGGCCAGGGGTGTGATCGATTCCGACGGCATGATCTCCATCAGCAAGATGAAAACCCACGCGTTGACCCGGATCACCGGCGCGGTCAAGAATCACTACGGCATCATTCCCGGACTTCAGAAAGGAGAGCTTCATCTGAAATATCCGGATGTATACCGCTTCTCGGAGCTCCTGGCCGCGGTGGTTCAAATGGCCCCGGCCCGTCTGTACATCATGGATGG
>CAYVBC010000193.1:0-3610 GCA_964449545.1 uncultured Clostridia bacterium
GAACATGACGATAAAAGGCGACACCAGTCGGCTGATCAGGGAGACAATCGGGTTGGGTTTATACGTTTCCATTGTTCTTTTTCTTTCTCCGTCCCAGCAGGAGGAAGCAGATCAACCCGGCCGTCATGATCACGGTTTCCTCTCCCAGGGTGTCGTATCCACGGTAGTCGGCCAGAATAACGGTAACCATGTTATGGGTGTGGGCGTCATGATCGGCGTTGCGGATATAGTAGGCGGCGGCCCCCGGAGAATGAGCCGGACTCTCGTCCAGGTGAATCGGGGCGTTTGGATCCCCGCGGTTTGCCAGTCCCAGGGACGCGTAGATCATGAGGCCTGTAAAGAGCAATAATACGAGATAGTTGACGGTTTTCAATCCGCACTCCTTCGCCAGGTTCTGAATATGGCCACCAGCAGCAGGACGCCGGACACACCGGCACCGACCACAGCTTCGGTAAAGCCCACATCCACCGCGCCCATGGCCACGTAGAGCAGGGCGGAAAAAAAGCTGAAAACACTCAATATGATGACCGCGGTCACCAGGTTCCTGACCCACAGGGATACCGCGGCCGTGACGATGAGAAAGAGAAACAGGACGATTTCCAGTTGCCAGAACATCAGTGTTTCCTCTTTTTTTTGATTCCGGACTTGTGATCGCGACGGAACCAGGGGCGGAGGCCGAAGCGATACGCCGCGTTGGTCAGGGCGTTGGTGCCCGTTGGATTGGTCAGGGCCACGAATGTGATGATCAGCACCAGTTTGATGCTGTTGATGGTAAACCCTTCATGCACCACAAGGCCCATTATGACAAGGATCAGGGCCAGGGTGTCCACCTTGCCCTGGGCGTGGGCGCGGGAGTAGAAATCCGGCAGACGGATCAGGCCGATGCTGCCCACAGCCATGAAGAAGGTGCCCAGGCTGATCAGGATAATGGCGATGATTGAATTAATTCCCATGGCTTCTCTTTGATTTGAGGGTGGATCCCAGGTATTTGGCGAACGCGAGGGTGCCGATAAAATTGAGGGCTGCGTACGCCATGGTAATGTCGATGAACATATCGATGCGGTTGAACATGAAGCCCACCAGCAGGATGATCACCATGGAGTTGGTGCCGATGGAGCCCGCGCAGAGCATGCGGTCGTACAGGGTGGGTCCGGTGACGACGCGGTAGAATGGAACATAGATGATGACAGCCAGCATAACCGCGACATACATGAAATATTGATGCATTACATCTCCCTCTTGGAGCGGATGAACTTGATGGGTCCCACGACCTGCCCGGGAGTCTTTTCATACAACCGGGCAACCTGGCCGGGCAGCGACCCGTCCACGATTCCCGATGAGGAGACATCCATCAGGGAGTGGACCACGAATTCGTCCTTTGAGAGCTGAATGGTGATGGTGCCGGGCGTCAGTGTGATGGAGTTCCCGAGAATGACCCTGGCGCTTGTATTGGGGAGGCGGGTTTTGAAGATCAGCAGGGAGGGATCGATGGGCATGCGTGGCCGCAGTACCGCGTAGGCCACCTGGAGGCTGGCCACCAGGATCTGCCACAGCAGCCAGGGGATGTAGAACAGGATGCGCAACGGGCGGATGCGGACCGGGTATTGTCGTTTCAGCCGGGCTTCGGTCTGCTGGATCTCTTCACGGAAGAAGTGGTAACTCCGCAGGCGCAGGTTCAGCAATACCACCAGGAGAGCGGAAAAGACTCCCATGGAGATATGGAACAGATCGTAATGTCCGCTGAGCAATAGCCAGAAGCCCAAGAGGAAAACAAATTGCAGGATCGAATTCGTGATGAAAATGCGCTTCAACTGCAACCTCTTCGTCAGCCGGTTCGTGATGTCCGGATGAAATTGGGATTGAACTATAAGTTGCGGATTATAGTGATAATTCAAAGACTTGTCAACCCGGGGCCACGGTTGACATCGGTTCGGGCGGTTGCTAGGCTGATTTCATCGACAATCAGGGAGGCGGAGATGAAAACGGATATTGATATCGCGCGTGGCGCGAAGCTGGAACGGATTGAAGGGATTCGGGAAAAACTGGGCATTGGGGAAGAGGAATTTTCCCCCTGCGGGAGGTTCAAGGGCAAGATCGATCTCTCCATGCTGGAGAGGCTGAAGGAACACCCGGATGGAAAAATCATCGTGGTGACCGCGGTGACGCCCACCCGTTACGGTGAGGGCAAGACCACCACCTCCATCGGCCTGGCCATGGGCCTGAACCGGCTGGGACATTCCGCTATCGTGACCTTGCGGGAGCCCTCCCTGGGGCCCGTGTTCGGCGTCAAGGGCGGCGCGGCCGGGGGCGGGTATTCCCAGGTATTGCCCATGGAGGATATCAACCTCCATTTCACCGGAGATATCCACGCCGTGACCACGGCCAACAACCTGCTGAGCGCCATGATCGGCAACCACATGCATTTTTCCAACGACCTGCGCCTGGATACCCGTCGCATCCTGTGGAACCGGGCCATGGATATGAACGACCGCAGCCTGCGCCACATCGTGGTGGGGCTGGGGGGGCACAAACACGGTTATCCCCGGGAGGACGAGGTCCTGATCACCGCCGCCTCGGAGGTGATGGCCAGCCTGACCCTCTCCGAAAATGTCAAGGATCTCAAGGAACGGTTGGGCCGAATCCTGGTGGGTTTTTCCCGGGAGGGGAAACCGGTCTTTGTCCGGGATTTCAAGGTATGCGGTGCCATGGCCACCATATTGAAGGACGCCATCAAGCCCAACCTGGTGCAGACCATGGAGAATACCCCTGCCCTGATTCATTGCGGCCCCTTCGCCAACATCTCCTTCGGAACGAATTCGGTCCTGGCCAACCGCATGGCCATGAAACTCTCCGATTACGTGGTCACGGAATGCGGTTTCGGCTCGGACCTGGGTTTCGAGAAATTCGTCGATTTGGTAAGCCGCTCCGCGGGCTACCGGATCCACGCCGTGGTGGTGGTGGCCACGGTGCGCGCGTTGCGTCACCAGGGCGGCGGCAAGGATATAGCCTCATTGCGGGAAGGACTCGCGAACCTGGGCAAGCACATCGAGAACGTCCAGGCCTTCGGACTCCATCCGGTGGTGGCGGTGAACGCGTTTCCCGATGACACGAAGGAAGAGCTGGACCTGGTGGTCTCCTACGCCCGGGAACGGGGGGCGGAAGCGGCGGTCACCCATGGGCACGCGAAAGGAGGTGCCGGAGCGGAGGAGCTGGCTTCGCGGGTGGTTGAAACCGCGGACGGTTCGGACGGATCCTTTCATTTCCTGTATGAAAACGCAGACTCCCTGGAGGATAAGATCGCCGTGGTCACGGAGAAGATCTACGGCGGCTGCGGGGTCATCTATTCACGGGACGCCAAGCGCCGGATCCGCAAGATCAAGCAGATCGGCATGGGCGATCTGCCCGTATGCATCGCCAAAACCCCCCTCTCGTTGTCGGACAACAAGTACAAGCTCAATGTGCCCCGGGACTGGCGGCTGAACATCCGCGATGTCCACATCGCCGCGGGCGGGGGCTACCTGATTCCCATTGCCGGAGACATCATGCTCATGCCCGGCCTGCCGGAACACCCGGCCGCGGAAGCCATCGACATCGACGACACGGGAAAAGA
>CAYVBC010000194.1:0-3569 GCA_964449545.1 uncultured Clostridia bacterium
AGCAAGGAGCCATCGTCTCTTTTCAACGGATCATTGATCAGATGGATCCATCTTATTTTGATGAAGCACTGTTTTTCAAGGGGATCGCCCTGTTGCGTTGCGGGAAAATCGATGAGGCGGAAGCCTTGTTCACCCGGATCTCAGAGATGTTCAGCCCCATGAAAGACAAGGCGACAGAGCGTTTACTACAGATTTCTTCCATCCGATAAATCCGGAAATTCTATTCAATATATCCCAGTTGTTTTAACATATGGTGTACGGAGGAGTGTCCTTCCTGCGCACTGAAAAACTTGAATTTCCGAATCAAAACCGACACTTGATTGCTGTTATTCAATGAGATTTGCTGCCAGTCTTCCCGTCGAACCCGGCATTTGACACAATTTTCCCCCAGCTTCAATTCCACTTCATAATGGCTTCCCCGGTAATGAACGGAAACCACTCTGGCGGGAATGGTTCCCCTCTTCATCGATTCCACAGACAGGGAAAGATCTTCCGGACGGACCAGGATCACCGCCGGGGAATCCTCGTTTTCCGTTGCCTCCGGACAGGATATACTTTTTTTTATGCCGGAAATTCGGACACGGCCCTTTCCGGCAAAGACATCGATCACATTCACATTGCCAACAAAACTAGCCACAAAACGGCTTTCCGGATTTTCATACACTTCCCTGGGGGTTCCGATCTGTTCCACGGCGCCCCGGTTAATCACAACGATTTTGTCGGCGATTTCCATGGCCTCACTTTGATCATGGGTCACGAAGATACTGGTGACATGGATCCGGTCATGCAGATCTCTCAACCATTGAGCCAGGTTTTTGCGAACTTTCGCATCCAGCGCGCCAAAAGGCTCATCCAACAACAGGACACGGGGCTCCGGCGCGAGAGCCCTGGCCAGCGCCACCCGCTGCCGTTGTCCTCCAGACAAGTGCGCCGGGTAGTGATGTTCATGCCCATTCAATTTCACCAGATCGACCAATTCGCTGACACGACGTTTTATTTCCCCTTTGGGTTGCTTTTGAATTTCAAGCCCGAAAGCGATATTTTTTTCAACGGTCATATGCTTGAACAAAGCATAATGCTGAAACACAAAACCCACTCGGCGGTTCTGTGTGCGAATATTTGTGACATCTTTTCCCGTGAGGTAGATTTTCCCGCTATCGGCACTTTCAAGCCCGGCTACAATTCTGAGAATTGTACTTTTCCCGGAGCCACTGGGCCCCAGAAGGGCTACAAGCTCTCCTTCAACGACTTCAAAGCCGACTTGATCCACAGCCCTAAAATCCCCAAAACATTTGGACAGGTTTTCCACTCGAATTCCACTCATTGAGAATTTCCTCCCTTTTTGCGATTTGAGAGCTGAAGCAGGTTCAGGATAATAAATGAGACTAGGGCCAGGATCAGCGCCGCACTGAATGCACCGGCATAGTTCAGGTCCGTAAATTGATCATGAACCCGGAGCGTTGCCGTCTGGGTGCGATTAATAATACTGCCACTGACCACAAGAATGGCCCCGAATTCCCCAATGGAACGGGCAATTGTCAGTGTGATGCCATAGGCCAGCCCCCATTTGATGGAGGGAAGTGTGACACGCCAGAAAGTCTGCCAGCGACCGGCACCCAATATGGAGGCGGCTTCCTCCTGTTCATGACCGAATTCCCGCAAGGACGGAAGGACCTCCTTAACCACAAAGGGCATGGTAACAAATAGTGTGGCCAGCAGCATGCCTGGAAAAGCGTAGATGATCCGGATCTGGTGAAGCGCAAGAAACGAGCCAAACCTGCTTTGGGGTCCGAAAAGAAGGATCAACATGAAACCCGCAACCACCGGGCTGACGGCAAAGGGCAGATCCAGGAGGCTCTCCAGCAGAATCCGTCCCAGGAATCGTTGACGGGCCAGAACAATCGCTGAGATTGTTCCCAATATGGTGTTGATCACAACCGCTGAAACCGTCAGTAAAATCGTCAGCCAGAAGGCGTGGAGGGAAGCGGGGGAGCTCAATGCCATCGTAATGGAGGACCAGGAATAGCGCAGTGCTTCCCGGACAATTCCTCCCAGGGGAAATAGAATGAGAATTCCGAACCATCCCATCACCAGAAAGGTCATCAGGTAACGTCCGACACCGGTTTTCCGCTTCAGGAGTAATTCATATGGATCATTTTGTTCCATGATCTTTACTCCATTTTTGCAGAAGATTGAGAATCAGGAGAACCAGAAACGAACATACCAGCAGCACAACGGAAAGCCCCAGGGCGCCGTTGGGATTCCCACTCTCAATTTCTCCATAGATATAGACCGAAGCCACCTGGGTTTTCATGGGAATATTGCCTGCGACAATCACAATGGATCCAAATTCACCCAGTGCCCGGGAAAAAGAGAGTGCCGCGCCGCTCAGGATGGCGGGAAACAGTGTGGGGATCACAACTTTAAAAAATATCCGTACCCTGCCGGCACCCAGGGTACGGGCGGCCTCCTCCATATCCTGCTCCATTTCCATGAGCACCGGTTGCACCGAACGGACAACAAAAGGAAAGGTAACAAAAAGGAGGGCCAGGACAATTCCCGGACGGTTGAACACGATCTCAACGCCCCTGCCTGCGAAAAACTGCCCCAGAACACTTCTCGGACCATAAAGGATCACCAGCATCATCCCGGTCACCACGGTGGGGATCGCGAAAGGGATATCCACCAGAGCGTTGAAAAAACTTTTAAAAGGAATCGGATACCGAACCAGAGCCCAGGCGGTCGCTGTGCCTGTCACCATATTGATGACCATCATGACCACCGCCATTTTCAGGGTTAAGGTCAAAGCGGCGAGGGCCTGAGGGTTTCGGATCTGTTCCCACAACTCTCCCAGCCCTCCGCTTACTGATTTAATGACAATGGCGGCCACGGGAAGCAGTACGAGAAGGCCCACGAAAAGCATGAAAATGCTCCGTAGCACCAGGTCCGATTTTCTGGAATCCCAGTTTTCCCTATCCGCCATTTACCTCACCAGAGAAAATTTTTGTCCAGATCCCCGATTTTCCATACAATTTATTCGAAATTGAATTCCACCCGCCCAAATAGCGAACATCGAAAAGCATTTCAGGTTCCGGATATTCCTCTTTGAATTCTTTTGCCACATCCGGGTGAACCGGCCGGAAACCGAAACGCGCGAAACAGCGCTGCGCTTCCGCGGAATGGAGAAATCCCAGAAATGCCTCCGCCACATCCCGGTTTCCATGCTTTTCCACATTGGCATCAACCACAGCCACCGGATTTTCAATCAGGATGGTGGAGCTGGGAATAATAAAGGGAAAGTCCTTATTCTGTTTTTTTCTCAGGATGGCTTCATTCTCATAGGTCAGCAGCACGTCTCCGACCCCATTCTCAAACGTTGTCACCGAGGCCCGGCCGGATTTATTCATCACCTTTACCCGGGCTTGGACGCCGGACAGGAATTTTTCAGCCGCAGTTTCGTCCGGGCCTCCCTGTTCCGCTTCCGTCTCCCGCAAACGGGAGCCATAGATTGCATTTACAATCCACATGGCACCACCGGAGGTTTTGGGGCTGGGATAAATGACATTGAC
>CAYVBC010000195.1:0-3564 GCA_964449545.1 uncultured Clostridia bacterium
CGAACCCATTTCTGCCGCTCAGGTTCAGGTCCAGCAGCAGCAGGTCGATCTTTTCCCGCTCCAGGAACTCGCGCGCGTCATCGAAGGAGTAGCGCACCGAGATCCGGCACTGGTGCCCCCCGCAGAAGTGCTTGGCGTAATCTTCAATGTCCGCCGCGATGGGCGGCTCATCCTCAACGATCAGGACATTCATCTGTTCACCTTTCCCTGATACGGATTTCAACCGCCCACAACCCATCACGCATCCCGGAATCCAGGCTCCATCTACCCGGGAAGGACTCCTCCAGGCGGGATTTCACGTACTTCAGTCCCGTTCCATCTTCGGCTTTCCCGGAAACCACACTGTCTCCGTTTCTCAGCAGTGAACCGTTGTTGCTCAGGATCAGGCGGATTTCATTCCGGTTCCTCTGACAGGAAAAGGCAAAAAGGCCGTCCTCCTTGGGCTTCAGGGCGTGGCTGAGCCCGTTTTCAACCAGAGTATGCAGAATCAGGGGTGGAACTTCCACATCGCTGCAGCTGCCCTCAACCTGAAAAGTGTAATGGGCATCGCGCCGGAATTCCATCAGCTCCAGGTGGCTGCGACACAAATCCAGTTCCTCTTTCAGCGGGATCCGTTTTTTCGCGACCAGATCATTAATCCGTCTGAAGAGATCCGCGATGGCCTGCGTCATCTGGTCGGCCTTCTCCGCGTTACGTTTTGACCAAGACTGCAAGGAAGCCAGTGTATTCATCACAAAATGCGGCTGAATCGTCTTTTTCAACAGCTCAAACTCCAGACGATGGGCCCTCAGTTCCGCTGCTTTCTGGACCTGTTGCTGCTCCTGGACCTGCCGATTGACCACCAGGATACAGATCAGCACGAACAGGGGTTTCGACATGGCCATCAATTCATCGGGAAAATGAAAAACGCCCAGTTGTTCGAATCGATTCAGGCTGAAAAAGAAATAACCGATTAAGGCGATCATGCTGCCTTTTTTCCTCTTCAGGCAGGAACGGATGATCAGCGAAAACACATAAACCATCATGAATAAGGAATAGTTACTGAAGCGAAGGAACCCCGGTGAAAGAACCTGCATGCTCCCCAGGTAGAAAAAGAGGCTGACCAGAGAAACAAGAATGACATGGATTCTTTTATAGCGGAACCTGAATAAAAACAGCGTAAACAGCACGATCGAAAATTCCACCAGGTAATGGCTGCCGACGTAAATCGGCTCGAATATCCGCAACACCTCCAGGGAAATATTTCTGTAATGCATGACCAGGCGGAATGCCGAGGAAACCAGGAAGGAAAAACACAAAAGAAAAAAGAAAAAGAAATTGGCATAGCGTTTCCCGATCAGGAAAACGGCGAGTCCCAGGACGGCCCCCGCAAGGGCGATGCCCACAAAGAGGGCAAGCCAGAGCTGCAAGTGGTAAAAAAAGAGGTTGGCGTGCAGGTGGGAATCAATTTTGGCATAGAAAAAGAAACCGGGAGGGATAAAATGATAATTGGAATAGCGGATCGCCAGGACGTTTTCCCCTTTTTTCAAATAGGCGTCCAGCAGGACTGCGAAAAAGAGTTTCCCGGGGCGTTCCGTTTCAAGGGAATCGCCCACCTTACCGTTACGGCCGATGAATTTCCCGTTGCAATAGACCTCAAAGGCGGACTGGATTCTTCCCAGCTTCAGAATCAGCGGAAAATCTCTCCGGCCATCGCGAACAATGATCTTCGTCCGCAGCCAGTGAACACCGGGTTTCTGCTTGTAAAAGAAGAAATGCCTGCGCACCAGAGTCCATCCGGAGTCATCATAATCAATGGCTGACCATTCCGCGGAGTCGCCCTCATGGTATTTCCAGGTGACCAGATCGATCTCCGTGTCACGGCCGGGGTCGCACGCACGGGTCGCCTGTTGGGCTTGAAGCGGAATGAGGAAGGAGAAACAGGATAAAAAGACAAATATCTTGGCTTTACCCATTTGCTATGATTCTTACGTTTACACTTTCCATTGTCAATTGCTTTCCCTCAAATTCCTCTCCATAGCGGTTCCCGCCAATTGTCCAGAACAGCGCGCCGACCCGGCGCCGCCGTCCGGGTCGGGTTGCTTCATGTAGCGTCTCCGCAATACCCGGCATAGATCTCGGCGATCATCCCACGCCACCCGTCTAGTTCACCGAGTAAGCGGTCACCGTGCTGCTGCTGAAAGTGGGGATGATCAGCCTTTTGAGGTGGGGAATATATTCAAAATCCGCGATCTTGTCTCCAGGAGTGGATGTGTCCAGTATCAGGGTCTGATCTCCCTGCGCGTTCAGTTGGTAGAGCCTGCCGTTGTGATCCGCGATCAGATAACCGCCTCTGCCATCGGTCACGATGCCGTCGATACCGGCACCTGTATGGAAGCGGGCAAAAACACTCCGGGCTCCGCTCTCAAGGTCAACAGCAATGACCTGCCCGTTCTGCCCCACCAGCAGCCTGGTCTTCTCGCAATACAACGCGTTGGGGCGGTTCAGATTCTTCAGCCAGAGCTCCAGCTTACCGCCGGAGTAGCGGTAGACGCCACCCTTACGGGTGTCGGAGATGAAGAGGTTGCCGGATTCGTCCATGGTCACGTCGTTGGCCATGCCGACGCCGGGGAGGGCGATCTTTGCCGTAATGGTTCCGCTTTTTACATCAATCACGTTCAATCCGGAGCGATCCACGGCATACAGCGTGTTTCCCTTCAGAACCATTCCGGTGGGCATGCGCAGCCCCTTGATCCATTCCAGATCCAGGATTTCTCCGCTTGTGGAAATCCGGGAGATGAACTCCCGCCCCTCGTTGAAATAATTGGATACATAGCAGACATTGTTTTCAGGATCATAGATCACCGCCTCCGGAAAGGCGAATCCTTCTTTCTTTTTCCATTCCGGTTTCAGCGAGGGATGAACCATGATTTCATCCTCTTTCCGAAAGCAGAATCCCCATCCCCCCATGCTCTCTCCAACCATGACCAGCAACTCGTTGTCCCCCTTGCGCAGGGGCAGAAAAAGGGTATCATGATATCCCACGATCCCCAGAAAAGACCTGTCACGGGACCGGTAAGCGCTGTTTCCAAAGAACAAGGGGCTTCCATTCAGGAACACGCCGATGAAATCACTGTATCCGAATCCCACCTGCAGCCGGCTGTCGGTTGCGCTTTTTATGACAGTCCTTGCCAGGATTACATCCCCGGCCCGGAATTTTCTCCCATGATACCGTGAGATATCCACCAGCCCCCTGACATCCGTTTCCACCTTCTTCCAGGAACTCTTGTTGATCATCTCTTCGGGAAACCGGGTAAAATCACTCTTCATCATGGCGAAGGGTTCTGAAAGCGCCCAGCCTGAGATAATGCCGGGCATTTTCGGGCGCGGCGGAGTTGAAGGGAGGACCAGCGTTTCGTCGGCTTCGTAGCGCAGGGTTGAAAAGAAGGCACTCCCGTCCATGGGACCTGAAAGGCCGATGGTGCCCGCTACGGCATCATGAGCCAGGTCCTCGACGATCAGTACCGGTTCCGGACCGTGGTTCCAGAATACCCGGGCCTGACTTCCGGAAACAATGATTTTCAA
>CAYVBC010000196.1:0-3550 GCA_964449545.1 uncultured Clostridia bacterium
CCACCTCCTCCGGTGATTCTCCCCGCTGATTCACGTACGCCAGGTACAGGTAACGGAATATGCCGAAAATCACAAAGGGAATCGTGAAGAACAGTTTGTCCGTCTGGAATTTCCCCTTGATCCCCGGATCCAGTACGTACATCAGATAGGAGATCAGTGTGGTGGCCGTGGAAATGGAGATCAACTGGTCCAGAAAAGGGATGTTATATTGATCCAATGTCATGCGCGATTTTCCCTTCTCTCCCAGTTCCTGGTAACGGACAATCTCCTGGCGTCTCTTCACAAAAGCAATAAATATGGATAGGAGGAATGTGATCAGAAGAATCCAGGGAGACAGTGGGATGCGGTTGACCGCGCCACCGGCCATGACACGCAGGACGAATCCGGTGGCGATCAGCATGACATCCAGTATCACCACATGTTTCAGCAAGGTGGAATACGCGATGTTGATCAATACGTAGATAAGACAGATCCGAAAAAAATCGGAACTCAGCAGAAATGCGGAACACAGGGCCACCACAATCAGAATCAAAGCCCAGATCACCGCTGTGGAAGGGCGCAGGCGCCCGCAGGCCACGGGGCGATTTCGCTTTTTGGGGTGAAGACGGTCCGCTTCCCGATCCAGTACATCGTTGAACAGATAAATCACTCCGGACAGGATACAGAAAAGGAAAAACGCCACGGTCGCGATTCCCAACTGTTCCTTCCGGAAAACCTGAAGAGAAAATATGATGGGAGCGAAAACAAACAGGTTTTTGATCCATTGCTTCGGCCGCATGGATCGCAATACAAGCGCTATGGCCGTTGATAATCGGTGATTTGGATTCATCCCACTCCCTCCGGGTCCGGACTTAGAAAAGGGATCCGGGCTTCTTCTCCCCTTCCCCGAAATGCCGATAGGCCCTGTCCGTAGCCATGCGTCCCCGGGGCGTGATCTTCAGGTATCCCTGTTGAATCAGAAACGGTTCATACACGTCCTCGATGGTGTCCTTTTCTTCCATTACGGCAGTGGACAATGTGGACAGTCCAACCGGACCACCGGAGAACTTGTCGATGATGGTGCGCATAATCCGCCGATCAATCTCGTCAAAACCCTTTTCATCAACCCCGAGGGCCGTGAATGCGGTTTCGGTTATGTGAACATCGATATCATTCCGCTTCTTTTCCTGCGCGAAATCCCGCACCCTGCGCAGCAGCTTGTTCGCCACCCGGGGCGTGCCCCGTGAACGATCCGCGATACTCCGGGTGGCATCTTCGGATACGGTCACACCCAGAATACCGGCGCTGCGCCGGATCACTCTCGTCATTTCGCCGGATGTGTAATATCCCAGGGGCATCAGGATACCAAACCGATCCCGCAACGGCGATGACAACAGCCCGGCACGGGTTGTGGCGCCCACCAGCGTAAAGGGGTTAAGATCCAGTGAAACATTTCGCGCGCCAACGCCCTGCCCGATGATCACATCCACCTGAAAATCCTCCATGGCTCGATAGAGGATCTCTTCCAGGGTCGTGCGCATCCGATGGATCTCATCAATAAACAACACGTCATGGGGGTTCAGGTCCGTAAGAATGGCGGTCAGATCCCCCTTTCTTTCCAGAACAGGACCGGATGTCTTCCGGATTCCCCCCCCCATCTCCAATGCGATAATATGGGCCAGGGTTGTTTTTCCCAACCCCGGAGGCCCGTAGAGAAGCACATGATCCAGGGGTTCGTTCCGGTTTTTCGCGCCGGTGATATAGGTGACCAGGTTGGCGATTTTCTGCTTCTGGCCGATAAATTCCTCTGTACTGCGGGGACGAAGTGTCCCATCACTTCTTCTCTCTCCGTCTTTTTCCGAATCCTTCATTTTCTACTGATCCGTTTCAACGCCCTTTTGAACAGGGGTTCAAATTCGCTGGTCTTCAGCTTTTCCCCCATGACTGAATCCACGGCTTCCCGGGCATGACGTGGTGTAAAGCCCAGGTTCACCAGTCCGGAAATCAACTCATCACTCAACACGCCTTTCCCCCCCTCCCCGGATTCATGCGTCAGTTTCAACTTCCCGGTTAATTCCAGCACCACTCGCTGCGCGGTTTTTTTACCGATGCCGGGTACGGTGCTGAGGCGGTTAAAATCACCATCTTCAATGATTTGAACCACCTCCTCCGGTGAAAAAGCGGAGATCAACGCCAACGCGATTTTGCCTCCGATACCGGAAACGGAGATCAACTGCAGAAACAGTTTTCGCTCACGAAGAGAGAGGAATCCGAAAAGCTGACAGGAATCATCTCGAACCCGCATCACCGTGTATAGAAGCGCATCATTTCCTTCGGACAGCTGGGCGTAACAGGAAACCGGCACCAGAACATTCATCCACAATCCGGAGGCGGTTTCCACCAGAACCTCTCCCGGTTCAGCCCTGTGAATCCGACCGGTAACGCCCCCTATCATACCCCACTCCTCGAATCCATGGGACGAAAGTTTCTTCCTCCCGGCCCCGAAGCGGAAAGGATATGACAATATGCCACGGCCAGTGCATCACTGCGGTCATGATCTCCGGCGGGAAGTTCGATTCGCAGCAGTCGTTCCACCATGCGGTGAACCTGGAGTTTTTCCGCGTTCCCGTTTCCGGTCAATGCCTGTTTGACTGTTCTCGGGGAATAGGTTGTCAGGGGAAGATGATGTTTCAGCAACATCGCGGTCGCCACGCCTCGAACCTGGGAAAGCACACTCATGGATTTTGGATTCCGTCCCAGGAAACCCTCTTCCATCGCTGCCGTCGTAACGGAATACCGTTCCAATAACGCATCCAGATTTTCCCATAGAACCTTCATCCTGGGGTAAAATTCTCTCTCGCGTAACGAAATGGTTTCATGATGAATCAAGCGTATTTTTCCTCCCTCTTCAGTGAGGATTCCGACACCGAAACGGCGTGAGCCGGGGTCCAGTCCCACCACCATCATGAATCGGATTGATAAGCTTCTATCTCCTCTTCAGAGATATCGAAATTAGACCATACATTCTGAATGTCATCCAGGTCTTCAATCTTCTCACTGAGTTTCAGCATCTGCTGGGCATGCTTCCCTTCAAGTTTCACCGTGGTGGAGGGAATCATGGAAATCTCTGCTGAAATCACAGTGATCTCCGCCGCCTTGATGGCTTCATGCACCGCGTCAAACTCCTTGACGCCGGTAATGATTTCAAAGGTGTCATCTTCCATGGACATATCCTCGGCGCCATTCTCAAGGGCCAATTCCATCAGTTTCTCTTCATCCACATGGTTCTGAGGAACAACGATCAACCCCTTGCGGGAGAACATCCAGGCCACACAACCCGATTCTCCGAACTTTCCGCCGTATTTGTCAAAGGTATGACGAACCTCCGCGACGGTCCGGTTCTTGTTATCGGTCATGGTTTCCACCAGGATGGCCGCGCCTCCGGGTCCATAGCCCTCGTAGGTGATCTCCTCGTAATTGACACCATCCAGATCACCGGATCCGCGCATGATCGCCTTCTTGATGTTGTCATTGGGCATATTGACCGCTCGCGCTCCGTCAACGGCATGAC
>CAYVBC010000197.1:0-3550 GCA_964449545.1 uncultured Clostridia bacterium
ACCGACGGAAGGAGAGAAGAGAGACGGTGGTCACCACGGTGGTGATGCCTCCCAGACGGAGCAGGTCCCCGGCAAAATACGCGGGACCGTTTCCCTTGAGAAATATTTCCCGGATGATGGCGATGAGGTAGCGCACGGGGTTGATGTCCGCCAGGAACATGAGCCAGCCGGGAATATTCTCAATGGGCGTGAACATTCCGCTCAGCAGGATGAAGGTCACCATGGAGAACCACGCGAAAAACAGGGCCTGCTGCTGGGTGGCGGCAATGGTGGAGATCAGCAGGGCGTAGGCCAGCAACGCGCATAAAAAGACCAGGGCTGAAATCAGCAGGTAGAACAGGTTGCCCCGTACGGGCACCCGGAACCAGAGAATCACCACCAGGGTGGCCAGTGACATTTCCACCAGTCCGATGACGGCCATGGGGATCGCTTTTCCCAGGTAGATCTGCCACGGACGCAGACGCGACATCATCAGGGTATCCATGGTCTGCTGCTCCTTTTCCCGCACCAGGGAAACGGATGTCATGAACAGCGTCAGGATGGTCAGCAGCAGCGCGACAATTCCCGGGCCCATATAGTTGATACTGCGCAGGCCGGGATTGTAACGGATCAGGGTCTTGTGGGTGACGGCGGCCGTCTGACCGATCCCCCGGGCTTCCGCTTCCAGGAATCTGCGTAAAATACCGTTCAGGTATCCGGCGGCAATGGCTGCCGTGTTGGAGTCCACACCGTCCAGGGAGACCAGGATTTCGGGAAACCTTCCCATTCCCGCGTGGCTGATGGGGTCACGGAACTCCACCACCGCAAGCGCGTCACCATTGCGCAGGATTTCCACGGGATCCACCGGGGAACGACCCACATGACGCACGTCGAACAACGGCGTGGCCTGGATCCGATTGACGATACGAGCCGCCGCCGGGGAGGTGGAACGATTCACGATATGGACGGGCACCCGATCCACGTCCGTGTTGACCACATACCCCAGAGCCACGATCTGGATGATGGGGGCGATAAACAGAAGCGGCAGCAATTCCTTCTGGCGGAACAATTCAAGAAGTTCCTTGCGAACCAGGTGAAGCAGTTTCATGAAACCCTCCGGCGAATCCGCTGGAATTTAACCATGGCCGCCACCAGCAGCAGCACGGAAAAAACGGCCAGGACACCCCCTTCAACCAGAAAATTGCCGATCCCCGCTCCCTTCAGAATCACACCCCGGATGATGGTGAGGAAATACCGTGCGGGGATCAGGCAGGAAAGGGCACGGATCACGGGAGCCAGGGATGCCAGGGGAAAAATGAACCCGGACAACATGATGGAGGGGAGCAATGTGATCAGAATCGCGGCAAACATGGCCCCCTTCTGAGAGGATGCCAGGGTGGACACCAGGATCCCCAGGGCCAGACCGGATAAAATGTATACCAGGGAAAAAAGCAGGAGAACCAGCGGATTGCCCCGGAAGGGGATGTGAAACCAGAAACGCGCGAACAGAAGAATCATTCCCTCCTCCATCAGCGCCACCAGCATGTAGGGCAGGGTCTTTCCCAGAATGATCTCCCAGGAACGAAGGGGGGATATGAACAGCAGGTCGATGGATCCCGATTCCTTTTCCCGGGCGATACTGATGGAGGTCAGCATGGCGGAAACCATGACCAGCAGGATCGCGATGATGCCGGGAATAAAGAAAACATGACTCTGAAGATCCGGATTGAAATGCACGGTGGTGGACACCTTCAGGGGAATGATCCGGACCGCGCGCGCGGTGGAGAATTCCCGCAGCAGCATCTCGTTGTACTGGAAGACCAGGGAGGCCACGTTGGCATCACTGCCGTCAATGGTGATCCCCACTTCCGCTTCCTCACCCCGGGCCAGTCGCCTGGAGAAATCGGAGGGAATCACCACCACCTGCTTGAGGTGCCCACTGCGCAACAATTGATCTCCGTATTCCATGGGGCGGGGATGAATATCGCGCAATGAGATCAGTTCGAAGTAGCGATTGTTCCCGAACGCCTGCTTCAGCTCATGGGCCCCGCGGCCTCCATCCAGATCCACCACTCCGGTCTGGATGGTCTTCAGGTCGAAATTGATGGCATAGGAAAAGATCACCATCATGAGTACGGGCATGACAAACACAATGGTCAGACTGGTGGGATCCCGCAGAATATGCGCGAATTCCTTTACGATAACGGCTTTAATTCGTTTCATGGCTCTGGATTACGGCGCGGAAAAGCGCCTCAATGGACGCCACGCCGTGGTTGTTTTTCAACTCCTCCGGTTCTCCGTCAATCAGAAGCTTCCCGTGGTGGAGGATGATCACCCGGTCCGCGTACTCCGCTTCATCCAGATTGTGGGTGGTGACCAGTATGGTTTTCCCCATCATCTTCAGCGCGTAGATCCGTTCCCAGAATCCGCGGCGATTCTCCGGGTCCACACCGGAGGTGGGTTCATCCAGGATCAGGATCTCCGGATCCGTCATGAGGCTGACAAAGAGGGCCACCTGCTGGCGATAACCGGGCGGCAGTGATTCAACCCGTCGGGCGGCCGCTCCCCGGGGCAGAAGGGATGCGATCTCATTGCGGCACTCCCGCAATCGGTCCGATCCCAATCCGGACACTCCGCCGAAGAAGGTCACGTTTTCCGCCACGGTGAGGAGGGGGTAGAGGGAAAACTTCTGGGACATGTACCCCGTCTTTTCCCGGATGGCCGCCACCTGGGAAACCGCATCCATTCCCAAAACGCGCACAACACCCGAAGTGATGCGCATCAGGCCGAGAATCATCTTGATGGTCGTGGTTTTTCCGGCACCGTTCGGCCCCAGGAATCCAACGATTTCGCTCCTCTTTACATTGAAGCTGATCCGGTCCACCGCGGTGAAGCGTCCGAATCTCCGGGTCAGCCCTTGAACGTCAATGATCCGTTCCATGTGTGTCTCCAAGGCGGTCATAGTAAATGAATATATCTTCCAGGGAGGGAACCGCTGCCTCCCTCTCCATTTTTTCCACTTCAGGAGGCAGTGAGCCACCCTTTTCATGCAACAGGCTGATCCGGTTTCCCTTGAGGAACAACCGTCCCTGGAGCGTTTTGATCTTTTGCAGTTTCTGAAACTCGGAGATCACGTTTCCCCCCGGCTTCAGATGGATCAGGCGGGCGGGAAAATCTCTTTTCAGGTCCCCAATCGACGCTTCCCGAAGCACCCGGCCCTCCTTCAACATGACCACCATATCTCCTCTCTCGGCTTCGTCCAGATATGGGGTAGCCATGACAATGGTTTTCCCCTCCCGCTTGAGTTCCTCGATAATGGAGAAGAACTCCAGGCGGGACAGGGGATCAACCCCCGTGGTGGGCTCATCGAGAATCACCAGGTCGGGGGAGGAAAGCAGAATGGATGAAAGCGCGAGCTTCTGTTTCATCCCCCCTGAAAGCGCCCCGGCCCGTCTTTTGCGGAACGGTTCCATTCCGGTATCAGTCAGGAGCCGCTCCTTCAGGGATTCACGCCGGCGACGGGGTACCTGGTGAATGTCCGCGAAAAAATTCAGGTTTTCCTCCACCGAAA
>CAYVBC010000198.1:0-1474 GCA_964449545.1 uncultured Clostridia bacterium
GCCAGTGACATCAGGGTGGAAGCCACACCGATGGGCGCGTTGCGGATGGCCACCAGGGAGAGGATGACTCCGAGAACCGGGCCGATCAACGCTCCACGGGAGATATCCCGAAAGGCCTTCCGGTCTCGCATCCGGGTGAAATCACGATGCAGGCGGCCGCTGATCAGATAGAAGGGGGCCATGACGGCCAAGGCGGCGATGACCCGGATCTGGTTGGCGGAGATGACGGAAACTCCGCCGGCCATTCCCATTTTTGAGAGAAGCAGCCCGCCGGCCTGACCAGCGGCACCGCCGATGCCCATCAGGATTCCCAGTCTGAAACGGCGACGCTGCTGGTTATCGACTCCACTTGAGGAAGAAACCACCAGGGCGATCCCCGCAACGGTGACGAGGATCGCCAGAATCTCCAGGGGAGCGAGGTGCTCCCCCAGTATGATCCAGGCCATGATGGAACTGAAAATGGGTGACAGCAGCATGAGCAGCATGGAAATGCGTGCGCCGATCAATACAAACGCCTCAAACAGCAGGGAGTCGCCGATCACGTATCCCACCACCCCGGAAAGGGCCAGCCACAGGGTATTACGTCCCCCCAGAGAAAGGGCCAGCGGTGATCCGTGTGCCACTGAATGGACCACCAGCAGAGCCGCCATGGCCACCCACAGGCGGATGTGGTTGACCGTGGGAGATCCGACACGCCTTCCGGCACGACTGAAGACGATGGAGTTGTAGGTCCAGCAGACCGCGGTCAGCAGAGCGGCGATCTCACCGTGAAGAGGATTCATGGGTTGAAGATAGTGAAGAAATACCGGAAGGAGAGATCATTTTCGAATATGGATGTTTACCCGGATGCTGTGGTGAATCAGGTCAATATGAACGACTTCGATATGCACATTCTCATTCTGTTCAATGAGGTTGAGCTTGAGGGTGATCTCCTGAAGCTGCGCCACCGTGAGGAGATCGGAATAGTTGAGCCCGGCCCGGATTTCCGCGTAATTACCGCGATCGAAATGATCAATCCGGTCCACGGAAAACCCGTGACGGTCAAAAACGCTGTAGATGATATCAGGATCCAGAGTACTTTCCATTTTATTTACCCATTCAAATATAACCGAAGGATTTGAGTAAATCAATAGCCCGGAGTGAAACCCGGTGTTTGACACCCCTTCGGGGGTGCAGTAGAATTTTATTCTGATCGCGGCGATGCTGCTGATCCTGGAGGAGGAATGATGCGAATTCTGTTTTCCTGTGTTGCATTGATAGGGGTTTTGATGTCAGGATTTCCCGCGGCTGCCGCCCCGATGGACAGCCATCCGTTTTCCGTTCATGACCTGCTGGCCATGGATCGGATTTCCGGGAACCAGGTGTCCCCCGACGGCAAGTGGGTCGTTTTCGTATTGCGAAAAACCGATCTGAAGGCGAATCGCGGGCGTACCGACCTGTGGATGATGGCGGCCGATGGCAGTGGACTGCGGCG
>CAYVBC010000198.1:1574-3520 GCA_964449545.1 uncultured Clostridia bacterium
ATCGCGGGCGTACCGACCTGTGGATGATGGCGGCCGATGGCAGTGGACTGCGGCGCCTGACGTCGAACCCCTCCGCGGATTTTTCGCCCATCTGGGCGAAAGACAATCGATCCATCTGGTTTCTTTCCGCCCGTTCAGGTTCCGTCCAGGTATGGAAGATCCGTCGGGACGGTGGTGAGGCGCAAGCCGTTACCCGGTTGCCCCTGGATGTGGAAAACCTGGTTGTTTCACGGGATGGGTGTCATCTGGCGGTTACCATGCGAGTATTTCCGGGCATGAGCCCGGCGGAGACCGTGGCTCGCATGGAAAAGATCCGCAATTCTCCGGTAACGGGCCGTTTGTTCAAGAGTCTGTTTATCCGTCACTGGGACACCTGGAATGACGGTCGCCGGTCTCACCTGTTCGTACTCCCCGCGGCGGGCGGGGACGCCCTGGATCTTATGCAGGAGATGGATGTGGATACGCCCACTCAGCCTTTCGGGGGCGCGGAGGAGATTACCTTTTCTCCCGATGGAAAACATCTGCTTTTTACCGCGTTCGCCGGGGGTGGGGATGAAGCCTGGTCGACCAACTTCGATATTTTTTCCGTACCGGTGGACGGGGCAACGCCTCCGAAAAATCTGACCGCTGAAAACAAGGCCTGGGATACACTCCCCGTTTTTTCCCCCGATGGGCGGACCCTCGCCTGGCTGGCCATGAAACGACCGGGATTCGAGGCGGACAGATATCGCATCATGGTCCGGTCCTGGCCAAAAGGAGACGCGCGCACACTGACGGAAGGGTGGGACCGCTCTCCGGGAAACATGGCATGGTCTCCGGATGGACGCGCCATATGGGTGACGGCCGCCAACCTGGGCCAGAATTCTCTGTATACCGTGGATGCCCGGACCGGAACGGCACGTATCGTCGTGAAAACGGGAACCCTCCGTTCTTTCGGCTTCTCGGGCCGCAGCGTCATATTCGGAATGGACAAGCTGGATTCACCGGTGGAGTTGTATCGGGTGGATCAACGGGGACGCGGGATGACTCAATTGACCACGATCAACGCAAAAAAAGTGGCCGCGGCCCGCATGGGAACCTATGAACAGTTTTCTTTTCCCGGATGGAATGGAGAAAAAGTGTACGGCTATGTGGTGAAACCCGCGGATTTCAAGGCGGATACAAAGTATCCCGTGGCCTTTTTGATTCACGGCGGTCCCCAGGGGTCTTTCGGAAACGATTTTCACTACCGCTGGAATCCCCAGGTGTACGCGGGCGCGGGATTCGCGGCCGTGATGGTGGATTTCCACGGTTCCGTGGGGTATGGACAGGCATTTACCGACTCCATCAGTGGAGACTGGGGCGGCAAACCCCTGGAGGATCTCCAGAAGGGCCTGGCCCATGCCTTGAAAACCTATTCATGGTTGGATGGAAACCGGATCGGAGCTCTGGGGGCATCCTATGGCGGATACATGATCAACTGGATCGCGGGCAACTGGCCCGACCGGTTCCGTTGCCTGATCAACCATGACGGCAACCTGGATGAACGGCTGGCCTATTTCGACACCGAAGAGCTTTGGTTCCCGGAGTGGGAACATGGTGGAACGCCATGGAATAATCCCGAGGGGTACGAAAAACACAATCCAGTCAATTTTGTCAAAAACTGGAAGACCCCCATGCTGGTGATCCACGGCGCCCGGGATTTCCGGGTCGTGGAAACCCAGGGATTCTCCACCTTTACCGCTTTGCAGCGCAAGGGAATTCCCAGCCAGCTGCTGTACTTTCCCGATGAAAACCACTGGGTACTCAAACCACACAACAGTATTCTGTGGCATGATACGGTAATTGAGTGGTTGAAACGCTGGACCGTGAACTGATCGGGATGATCTCTTGGGTCATCTGACCTGCAGGCGGTGCGGAAAAGGATATTCCTTTTCCGCACCCCGATGGTCCTGCACCTGTGGGGG
>CAYVBC010000199.1:0-3489 GCA_964449545.1 uncultured Clostridia bacterium
ACAACACCTCCGCTCTCTATCCCCGCCTCACCCGATTCCCCTACCCGAAGGCTGGAGAGACCAACTCCGCGTGCCGCATCGGCGTGATCCCTGTAACCGGGGGAACCGTACGATGGATCCCCTTGCCCGGTAATCCCCGTGACTATTACATCCCCCGTATGAGTTGGGCGCCGGATGGCGGTTCCGTCATTCTGCAGCGCCTCAACCGCCTGCAGAACACGAATCGGCTGATGGCGTGGGATCGTCTCAGCGGGGATGTCCGACAAATATTTTCCGACACGGACAGCGCATGGGTGGATGTCTGCGACCATGTCCTATGGCTGTCCGGAAGCAGGGATTTCACCTGGGTCAGTGAACGGGATGGATGGCGACGCCTGTACCGATGCAACCGCGAAACCGGGACTTCCCTCCCCATCCATCGCGAACCCTTTGACCTGATTCGTGTCAACGCGGTCATCCGCCGCACCGGGCAGCTCTATTTCACGGCATCTCCGGACGACCCCACCCGTCACCTCCTCTTCCGTGTTCCCCTGGACGGCAGGGGCAAGGCACACCGGGTGACACCCGCCGGACAGGGAGGATGGCATTCCTATGATATCTCACCCGACGGACATTGGGCGTTCCATGAGTTCAGTGACTTCGGTATCCCCCCGTGCACGGAGTTGATCCGACTGCCCGCACACTCCAGACAGCGAATCCTTGAGGACAACACGCGCCTGAAAGCCCGCTTGTCCAGCCTTCCCGGTGCTGACGGCGAGTTTTTCCGGATCGCCGGTGCGGAGGGAGACATGCTGGATGGCTGGTGCATCCGCCCCGCCGGATTCAACGCCACGCACCGCTACCCCGCGCTGTTTTACGTGTACGGAGAGCCCGCCGGGCAGACGGTGACACGAAGATGGGGAGGCAACACCTACCTGTGGCATCGGTTTCTGGCTCAGAAAGGATTCGTGGTCATCTCCATAGACAACCGGGGAACCCCGGCACCGCGGGGACGCGGGTGGCGTAAATCCGTGTATCGCAAGATTGGTGTCATCGCATCCGAGGATCAGGCCGCCGCCTGCCGTCATATCCTGGAAGATCGGCCCTGGATCGACCCCCGGAACGTCGCGGTATGGGGCTGGAGCGGGGGTGGATCCATGACCCTGAACATGATGTTCCGCCACCCGGAACTGTATGCCACGGGAATCGCCGTGGCTCCGGTCAGCGATATCCGCTACTACGATTCCATCTACCAGGAACGCTATATGGGGTTGCCCCAGAGCAACACCGATGATTACAGCAATGCTTCGCCCATCACCTTTGCCCACCAATTACAGGGGCGACTGCTGGTGGTTCATGGCACGGGCGATGACAATGTCCATTACCAGGCCACAGAGGCCCTGATCAACGCCCTGGTTCAGCATGACCGCCCCTTTTCCATGATGGCATACCCCAACCGCAGCCACGCCATCCGTGAAGGCAAAAACACCTCTATCCACCTCTTCAGCACGCTGACCCGATTCCTGGAAACCGGCCGGACCGGACCCTGACATTCTTTTTTCCATTGAAAGTGACAAATTGACAAGGCGTACACGCAGTGGTAGAGTGTGACAGGAATCATCCCACCGGGATGAAGGGTATTCGCAAAGTTATGGGGAAAAACAAAATCCGCGGCATCCGCCTGATTGTACTGGGTGTGGCCATTCTCTTTGTCCTGTACGCTTTTGTCCGCCTGATCATGAATGAAAGCGACCAAGTTTCTCCTTTATTCGTCAGCAGCACCACCTTGATCATCGCCCTCTGGACCATCATCATTCTGTTCAGCCTGACATTCCTCTTCATGCTGATTCGAAACATCGTCAAGATGTACTTCGGGAAATCCAGGGAGTTCGCCGGAGGTCCGTTCAAGAAGCGCCTGGTATTCTTTTTCATCACTTTTTCCATCGGCCCGACCCTGCTGCTCTTTTTCTTCGGGACCAACCTCCTCAACCGGGGAATCGAAAAATGGTTCCACACGGACATTGATGCCATCATGTCCCGGGTGACCGATCTGGAGACCAGCTACTACGAGAAAGCCAAACTCGAGCTCAAACATTTCTCGGACATTATCGCTTCGGACATCCGCAACTTCCGCATGTACACGTACGAGAACCGCATTTGGCTGAAAAACGAGCTGAAGAAGAAGATGAAGGAGTACCGGATTGACACCATCAACATCTATGACAATCACAACGAAAGTTTCAGCCTGCTGAACCCCATCATCCCGTTGCAGGAATACAAGAACCTGCCCCTGGAGATCGTATACCGCGGACTGGGAAGCAGTGATTTCATCAAGGTGGATTCACTCAAGGAAGGCGAGTTGATCCGCAACGGTGTGGCTTTCGATGTCTCTCCCAGCCGCAGAATCCTGGTCATCACCGGCAAATACTATCCCGAGGAATACATCAACAACCTCAAAACCCTCTCCTCCATGGTCAACCGCTACACCCAGCTCAAAACCATCAAGGATCCCGTTAAAACCACCTACCTGCTCCTTTTTATATTTATCACCATCCTCATTATTTTCGCCGCTTCCTGGCTTGGATTCTACCTGGCCAAGGGGATCAGCGTCCCCATTGAAAAGCTGACCGCGGCCGCGGCTGAGATCACCCGGGGAAATCTGAATGTCCAGATCGACTATTCCTCCAATGATGAGTTCAATACTTTGGTAACGGAATTCAACCGCATGGTGGCGGACCTGAGGGAACACCGTGAAAAGTTGAACCGCCGCACCATTGAACTGCGCCAGCGGCGCAGCCTGACCGAAACCATCCTCAAAAACATCACTTCCGGAGTCATTGCCATCAATTCCAAGGGTGAAATCATCGATATCAATCCCGAAGCCCGGCGCATGCTGGCCTTCCAATCCCGCTTCGTTGAAAAAAAGCATTTTTCTGAGATCTTCTCCGACCAGCCATACATGGAGATCAATTCATTCGTGGATAAAGCATTTTCGTCGAAATTCAAGGTAATGGAAAAAGAGGTGGACATCAAGATCAAGGGCCGGATCCTGAACCTGGCCATCAAGATCACCCAGATGCGCAACCCGGTCAACAAGAAATTTTCCGGCATCCTCGTGGTCCTGACTGACCTGTCCGAACTGATGCGCGCCCAGCGCATGCTGGTGTGGCGGGAAGTCGCCAAGCGAATCGCCCACGAGATCAAAAACCCCCTGACGCCGATCCAGATCTCTTCCCAGCGCATCCTGAAATCCCTGGATCTTCCGGACCAGAAATTCCGCAAGGTGGCCGAAGACAGCCTACACATCATTCTACAGGAGCTGGATTCCATTACCCGCCTGGCCGATGAGTTTTCCAACTACGCCCGGCTCCCCAAGATTCAATTCACCCGGGGAGACATCAACCTGATCCTGGAAAAACTGATCAACGTGTATTCATCAATCTATGCCAACGTTGAGTTCGAGGTCAACCTCGATGTTGAAATGCCCATCATCATGAAGATCGACGCGGA
>CAYVBC010000200.1:0-3450 GCA_964449545.1 uncultured Clostridia bacterium
AACCCCTCTTGCAGGGTTGAAAACCCTGTGTCCTAACCGATAGACGAACGGGCCAACCAAAGTGAGCCGTGCTGGGCTCGAACCAGCGACAATCGCCTTAAAAGGGCGATGCTCTGCCAACTGAGCTAACGGCCCACTAGCGGGAAGAGGATAGCATGAATCCCCTCTTCTGTCAACATGCCCGGGGACGCGGCAAAACTCGTTTTTGCATTGGAAAAATGATTTGTGATATATTTGATGGCATATTTCCGGTCAGCCGGGAAGCGGAGGTGTTCCATGAAATCCCTGCACCATGAGTTTATCCGTACAGCGAAAAAAATGCCCAAGAAGATCGCCATAGTGGATCGTTCGCTGGATCGACGGATCAGTTATTCCAAGTCGTTGATTGCCGCACTGATGCTGATGCGAAAGGTGCGCAAGTACAAGGACGGATTCATCGGTCTCATGATTCCCAATTCCGCCGGTTCCTTTCTGGCCACATTGGGGGTGGTGATGGCGGGCAAAGTCCCGGTGATGATCAACTACTCCACCGGCGCGGCGGAAAACGCGGAATACGCCCAGAAAAAATGCGGGTTTCGCACCATTATCACCTCCCGCGCGCTGCTGGAGAAGATCGGTTGCCGGATTGTGAGAGGCATGGTGTTCATTGAGGACATCATGGCCGGCATCTCCACTGCGGACAAGCTGCGGGCCGCGGTTCAGGCCCAGCTTCCCACCGCCGCCCTGCTGAAGACCATACATGCCGGAGAAGCGGATGACAACGCGGTAATCCTGTTTACCAGCGGCAGCGAGAAGGACCCGAAGGCCGTCCAGCTCACTCACCGCAATTTTCTCTCCAATATTGAAGGAATTCTGGAGAGAATAGAACTCAAGGTCGAAGACAATGTCCTCAGTATTCTTCCCCTGTTTCACGTCTTCGGGCACAACACCAATTTCTGGCTTCCCCTGCTCACCGGTTGCACGGCCGTAACCTTCGCCAATCCCCTGGATTACGAAGCGGTCTGCCGCGTCATCCGGGAGGAGAAGATCACGGTCATGCTGGGGACTCCGATCTTTTTCAACGGGTATCTGCGGAAATCCGCTCCCGGGGATTTTGAATCCGTCCGCCTGGCCGTTGCCGGGGCGGATAAGGTATCGACCCACCTCTACCAGGGGTTCATGGAGAAACACAACCTCCAGCTCCTTGAAGGGTATGGGTGTACGGAGACCAGCCCCGTGATCTCCGTGACCTCTCCCGCCGCGCACAAACATGGCAGCATCGGACAACCGTTATGCAACGTGGATGTCCGGATCCGTGACATCAATTCGGGAGAGGACCTTCCCCCCGGAAAGGAGGGGAAGGTGGTGGTGCGCGGGGATCTCGTAATGAAGGGGTATTTCGATGATATCGAGGAGACGGCGCTGCGGATCAAGGGCGGCTGGTATGACACGGGGGACATGGGGATGATGGATGAGGAAGGCTATCTCTGGCACCGGGGGCGCTTGAAACGGTTCGTCAAGATCGGCGGGGAGATGGTCTCCCTGGTGCGCGTGGAGAGTGTGCTCAATGAATTCATCCCCAATGAAGCCGACTGCTGCGTGGTTGAAGTGCCTGATTCCATTAAAGGGGCCAAGATCGTGGCCGCGGTCACCCAGTCCCTGAACGAGAAGAAGATCCTGAAACGCATGGCCGACTCCCTGCCCAATATCGCCCTGCCCAAGCAGTTCATCGTGATTGAGGAACTTCCCAAGATGGGCAGCGGGAAGGTGAACTTCAGAGCGGTTCAGGAAACGGTCCGGAGATCATTGAACCGCGAAAACGGCAAGCGGTGAGAATCAGCGTTCGCCGGTCATGTAATTCCGGATAAGACCGGCCGCCTCAGAGACGGTGGCGCTGTCCGTGGCGATGTTCAGACGGATGTGATCCCTGTATCGGGCGGAGAAATTTTCCCCCGGAACCACGCCCACCCCGGCTGAGATCAACGCCTCGGCCAGCAGGTACCCGTCGGCATTGGATTCGGGACAGCGAGCCCAGACGAAGTATCCTCCGGTAGCCGGTGCCACCTGGAACCCCAGATTCTCCAGTTCACGGCTCATATGGGCATGATTCCCGGCGCAGGTTTTTGCGCAGGCGCGGGTGTAGGCGGAACCGAAGTCGTTTTCCTTTAGGTAATGGACAAGGGCCTCCTGGGCCAGGGATGATGCGGACAGCCCGGTAAAGTCGTGAACGGAACGCAGCTCCTTCATGATGGGGGGAGGCGCGGCCATGAAACCCACTCTCCATCCGGTGATACTGAGGCGCTTGGAAAAAGCGTCCACGTAGATCATCCTCGGATAGCCGAAGGAGAGAGGATCCGGAGGGGGGTCCGCGAAGTAAAGACCCGAGTATACCGCGTCAAAGATCAACCAGCCATTCGTGGTGTCCATGATATCCAGAAGAGTGTTGATCTCACTGCGGGTCCAGATCTTTCCCAGGGGATTCCCCGGGGATGCCAGGAGTATGATGCGGACATTCTCCCCGCGGACCAGCGTATGAAGATGGTTGAAATCCACATCGCCGTTCCGTTGGGTGGGGAAATGGTGAAACGGCATGCCCATGATGCCGGGCAGCCGGGGGTAGCTTTCATATACCGGGTCAAAGGCCAGCACGCTGAAACTCCCTTCCAACACGTGGGACAGATGAAAGAGGGAGAGGAAGATCCCCTCCGTAGCGCCCTGAACCACCAGCAGGTGGTCCCGGGAGATCTTCGTTTCTCCGTTTTTCTCCAGATGGGCGGCCAGGAGGGAAAGCAGCGCTGTGTTGCCGTTTCCCGGCGCATACTGGTGGTTTTCAGGTTGAAACGAAACGGCACGCAGGTGTTCCACCAGTTCGGGGGGTGGGGGGAATCCGGGTTTCCCCTGAGCCAGGTTGATGCCTCCGGAGCGCGATATCCATTGGCTGAAATGGCTGATCAGGGAGCCGGAAGGCCTTTTCCCATTGGGAAGTATCAGAGGCGTGGTGGTCATGGGAGCGCTGTCTGGGCGCTGGGACTCACTCCATTTCGATGTCCAGCTTCAACTGGCGGGCACGGCTGGTAAAGGCGGAAAGGGGAAACTCTTCCAGCAGGCGTTCCAGCGTGTCCCGTGCCGAATCAAGTTGACGGGCCTTGAATTGAAACTGCGCCATCAACAGGAGGACGTAGTCCTTGGCCACTTCGCTCCCGCTGTCCGCCAGTAACTGGTTCAGCAGGTCCAGGGCCTCACGCTCGCGTTCCGAAGCACCCAGGATCTGGGCTTCCAGCAGAAGCTTCTGGTCGTTGATGATATCCAGGTGGCTGGAGGAAAAATTGTCCATCAGCTCTCTGGCTTCTTCCAGCTTGTCCTGTTCAAAGTATAGCCCGGCAAGGAATAGCTGCGCGGCGGAGGAGAGGCCGCGTCCGGATTTGAGTTGAGACAGTCGATCTATTTTTTCCTTGGCGGAAAGGGTTTCGC
>CAYVBC010000201.1:0-3423 GCA_964449545.1 uncultured Clostridia bacterium
TCCATGGAGTGGTCCAGGCGACTCTCTTCCCGCAGGGAGATCCAGAAGCTGGTGGGGGAGATGGTGGCCCGGCCCGCTGAAACCGCCGCGCTGAAGCAGCTCCGCCGCCGTCTTGAAAACACCCGATTTTTCAACCAGCCAGACCTGGAAATTATGGAGTTGCGGATGCGCCTGCTGCTCAAGGCCGGGGAGACCGAAGCGGCCACCCTGCTGGGCGCGTCGCTGGTGCGGGAACGCCACTATGTGCCCTCCAATGAAGCGGATGCGACGCGGCGGATATTTCTGCTGTATGCCGCGGCCCTGGAACGACTGGGTCGCGGGGAGGAAGCCATGCGGGTAGTGGCCATCGCCCGTGAACGCACCGGGAACGACCTCAACCTGGACTGGCTGGCGTTCCGATTGCGACATCCCGGGGACCTTGATTCCGAAACCACTGTCTGGAACGAGCTTCCGGAAGAGATCCGAAATTCATCTAATATTACTTTGAGTAAGCGCAACATTGTTCGTATGATCTATCCACCGCCACAAGGGGAAATGGTGATAGAGATTACCGAGGAGGCCGGAGACGTTTTGGCGAATGCTCACCTGGTGCAGGTGTGGGCGGACGGTCAGATCCTCGCGGAGCGGTACACCAGGACCCTGAAACCGGGAACTCGGTGGAAAATCACCCTGCCCAAAGATCCGCAAACACAGCCTGTGCGCGTGGAAGTGCGGGCGATAAGTGTGAAGTGAAAAGATAAAAGTGAAAAGTGAAAAGTGGAAAGTGGAAAGTGAAAAGTGAAAAGTGGAAAGTGGAAAGTGGAAAGTGGAAAGTAATTGTTTTGTCTCACTTTTATCTTTTCTCTTTTATCTTTTTTATATATCAACCGGGGCCGGAATGGCCTGATTTAGAATTTGTGATATAATTTTTCACAATGATCCGGTTTTTCGAAATGATCATATCTGGAGACTAAATGGAAGAACGCGTAGAAGTAGTTGACGAGATCCTGGGACAGGAACGTTCCCTTGAAGAGACCCTGGACCATTACTGGAAGGTGTTCACGCGACGCTGGCAGATCGCCCTCCTGGTATTGGCGGTCACGGTGCTGGTCATGATGGTGCGGGATTATCGCAAGGTGCCCGTCTACCGCGCCCGCGGCACGCTGATGATCGACAAAGAAGACGCCAACATGCTCAACCTTCCCGGGATGTACCGGGGTTCTTCTGACTGGCGCAACGAGTACCTCAACACCCAGATCCAGATCCTCCAGAGCCGCTCCCTGGCCCGGGAGGTGGTGGATGACCTCAACCTGATCCAGGGCCGGGTGAAACTCGCGGCCGCGGAGGAAGAGGGGGACGACAGCGCGGTAAAAGGATTGCTGGGTGGACTGATGGTCATGCCCGTGGAGGACACCCGTCTGGTCAGGGTAAGCTACGCGTCCTCGGATCCGGAATACGCGGCCCTGGTGATCAACACCCTTTTTGATAACTACATCCGCTTTAACCTGAGGCTCAAGACCGAATCCACGAAGCAGGCTTCCGATTTTCTATACAAGTCGATCAACGACCTCAAGCGCAACCTGACACAGAAGGAAAAGGAACTCCAGAATTACGGGCAGCAGAAGGAGTTGTTCTACCTCTCCAACCAGGATTCCACGGTGGTACAGAAGTTTTCGGATTTCAACAAGGCCTTCACTTCGGCTCAGATCGAGCGCATCAACCTCGAATCCGCCTATCGTTCCCTGAAGGAAAAACCCTACGAAGAGTACGCGGAAGTAAGGACCAACCCCCTGATCCAGAGCCTCAAACAGCAATATTCCACGTTGGAATCAGAATATAAACGGAAATCTCAGACATTCCGGGAAACCTACCCTGAAATGCAGCGACTGAACGCCCAGATGGAAACCCTGCAGAGCCGGATCCGCCAGGAAACCCTGGACGTGGCTCCCAAGGCCCTGAGGTCGGCGCAAGCCGCGTATCAGGCGGCGTTGAAGAAGGAACAGTCACTGGAAAAACTGTTGAACCAGCAGAAAACGGAAGTGATCTCCACCAATACGGACGCCATTTACTACAACAGTCTCCAGATCGAGGTTACCAACATGCGCGGCCTGCTGAATCACCTGGTGAAGAAGCAGAAGGAGTCCCTGCTCACCTCACGTCTGGAGGGGCTGCAGACCAGCAATATCAAGGTCATCGATCGTGCCGAGGTGCCGAAATTTCCCATCTCCAGCTCCAGACAGATGGCTGTCGTGAAAGCCGTGTTTATCGGCATCTTTCTTGGACTTTTCCTGGTATTCGCCCTGGACTGGCTGGACAAGACACTGAAAACCCCGGAAGACGCGGAACAATTTCTTCATGTCCCGACACTGGGCATGGTGCCGGAGCTGGGCACGGAAACCAATCATGGTTACTACGGATCCCGGAAACCCGGGAACAAGGGAGGGCATCCTCCACGTCATATTGAACTGGCCAACTACGATGACAACGAATCCGCCATTGCCGAAAGCTACCGCAATGTCCGTACTTCGATCATGCTCTCCACCGCGGACGGTCCGCCAAAGGTGATCGCGGTTTCATCAAGTAGCCCACGGGAGGGAAAAACCTCCACAGTGGTGAACCTGGCGGTGTCATTCACGAAACTCGGCAAACGGGTGCTCATCATCGACGGAGACCTGCGTAAACCCATGATTCATAAAATCTTCGGACGTAAGAACACCACCGGCCTCTCCTCCTTCCTGGTGTCCAAGGAAGCCCCGGAAGAGTTGTTTTTCAAGACCCGGGTGCCCAACCTCTATGTGATTCCATCCGGACCCACGCCGCCAAACCCCACGGAACTGCTGGATTCCGCGCGCATGGAAAAGCTGCTGGAAAAACTGCGCAAACATTTTGACGTCATCTTCATCGACTCGCCGCCCATGGTGGGGATCGTGGATCCAATCATCATCGGGCGTCACGCGGACGGTGTGATCCTGGTGGTCTGGTGGGGGAAGACCAGCCGCAAGGCGGCGGATCGGGTCAGGCAGGAACTGGTCCGCTACCGGATCCGCATCCTGGGCACGGTGCTCAACAAGGTGAATGTCAAAAAGGAGCCGGGATACGCCTACCGCTACGGCTATGGTAAATACGCTTATGATTACTCCGAAGGCGAATCCAAGCGCTCCTGATGCGTCCATAACCCGGACTGATCTCATGACACCGAAACGGACATGAATTCAGTGCAATCGACAATGAAAGAATACGTGGATATTCATACCCACGTGGTGCCCGGCGTGGATGACGGCGCCCGGGATGAGCGAGAATCCAGACAACTTCTGGAGGGTGCCCGGGAAACGGGGACCCGGATGTTGGTGGCTACTCCACATATCTATCCGGGGACGGACGCCAGCCCCTCCGTGGAAGAAGTTCTGGATGCCCGGGACGCCTGGCTGGAATCGGCCAACCGCG
>CAYVBC010000202.1:0-3420 GCA_964449545.1 uncultured Clostridia bacterium
AAGCCCATGGGATGCTGGAATGGGAAAAGGGCCGCACCCGGGTCAGCAGCGGATACGGCTACCGGGAAAACAGCACGGACCTGCTGACCCGCAACGAGGCCTACGCGTCTCTCTTTCACAACGGTGAGAACACGCGCTATTGGGCCAAAGCGGGCGTTTCAGGTGCCCAAGATCCCGACTCCATCGTCACCGACAAGCGCCAGACGGACACCCTGCTGGGCCTGCGCCAGCGTGTCGGAAAAGGACCCGGGGGGGAGTGGTTCTTCCAGGTCGACTACCAGGGCATCTTCAGCGAAGACCGGTTGGACCTGGCGCCGGACACGCGCAGAAACGTCTTTTCCCTGCTGGGAGAATATCTCACGGGATCGGAGGGAGTTTTCGCGGGGTACCGCAAAGAAACCCTCACCAGTGAGGGGGATGAACGGATCCTGAGCGCCGATGTCTACGAAGCGGGGATCCGGCGCCACGTGTACAAGGGATTCTTCCTTGACTCCCGTTTCCGCCTGGAGGAGACGGTGGAGTCCGATCAGTCCGCGCGCAACCGCATCATCTCTCTGGGAGCCGGATTTGAAGGTCACCGCTTCCGCGCCATGGCCCGCTACGAATTCCAGTTGAACCGCGCCGGGGAGAACGAGGGACGGCGACACCTGTGGTCCGTTTTCCTGTATGGCTCACCACTGGACCGCATGAGCCTGAGCCTGCGCTACTACCGCCAGAAAGGTCGCGACGACGCCCCGCTCTCCCTGAATGAACGTTCCGAAGAGCAATTGAACCTGCGACTGCTGTGGCGACCCAGCGACTCCCTTCACCTCTACTCGCAGTGGCGCTACGACACCAATATCGAACTCTACCCTCCCCTGGACCACACCAAGAGCAACACCCTCGCCGCGGTGCAGGGGTTGAAACTGCGCATTACCCGAAAGCTGGAGTTCCTGGCCACCTGGAAGATGCTCAAGATCTGGGGCGTCATCGAAAACCGGCGCTCCACCGCGGCAGCGGAATTGGGATACCTGATCATGCGTCACTTCCGCCTTGGAATGGGTGTCGAGTATGTCGATTTCCGGGATTCCCTCAATCCCGGATCCGACTATCGCACCACCGTGGGATACCTGAAGCTCGTGGCCCTTTTCTGATGGGCTCCATGGGAGACGAGGAGAATACAGATGAAGTTTGAAAAATCATTCAGAATATTGCTTGCGGGACTATGCCTGGCTTTCCTGACGCCGGGACTCGCGGGTGCCGATTCCACTGATCACCCGGTCATCGCTGAATACTGTGACGGCACATCACTGGCCATATATCCCGTCAGTTTCGTTACACGGACGGACGGGTCCACCTTCATCTGCGGTGAGGTCACTGTCACTCCCGTTTCCGGTGGGCTGCGCTATGGATTTGAAGACGCAAACGATGGAGACTACAACGATGTGATCGTTGAACTTCGGGTCACGGCCCAGGGTAGCGGCACCCCCGTTGTCCAGGTGACCTATGTCTCCAAGAGCGCCTCATACGGACATGAAATCCACCTGCGCTTTTCCGGCGCGGAGATCGTTGTCTTCAACGCGGACAGCGAGTCACCGGGAAGCGTGTTCCCCGTGGCCCTCCCCAGCCGGGAATGTCCGGATTTCAGCCTGACGGCGACTCCCACCCGGCAGGCGGTCACCTCCGGCGCCACCGCCGCTTTCACCGTCCGCGTCAACGCCATCGCCGGATATTCAGGAACAGTGACACTTACCTGTCCCGGCGCACCCTCGGGGATCACCGCGGAATTCCTGCCCCCCTCCATATCCGCGGGTGATGAATCCCGATTATTGCTGCGCACGGATTCCGCCATCGCCGACGGAGAATACTCCGTCACCATTCAGGGCCGGAATGGGGACAAATCGCACACCACGGAAGTCCGCGTCAAGATCGTTCGCCCCGTGGTAATTCTTAAAAAAACATTTTTGAGCTCCACCGCCCTGCGCGGCGATACGCTGAACATGGAACTGGTTCTGAGCAACGCCTCACGCACCGCCATCACCCACACTGTCCTGGTTGACACCCTGCCTGAGGGATTGGAATACCTGGATGATAACGCCCCCGTTGCCGTGCAGCGCAGCGGTCGCAGGCTCTCCTGGACACTGTCACGCCTGCGCGCGGGACAATCCCACAGCTTCCGGGTCCAATTGCGGGTGGCGGTGGATGCCCCGGCAGGCATCCTGCGCAACAGGGCTGAAGCCTACTTTGCCGGGGAAAAGGAGCCCTTGGCCATCGCTGAAGCGGAACTCGATGTCCAGGTGTTTGAAATTACCCTGAACAAGTCGGTCAACCGTGACCAGGCGCTCCCGGGAAGTGAACTGACCTATTCCCTGAACCTGAAAAACAACTCCCCCGCAACCCTGGAAAACTTCTCTCTCACGGATCTCCTCCCCTCGGGACTGGAGTTTCTCTCCGCGGAATCATCCCTCGCATTTTCCCGTGATGGGCGTTCCCTGACCTGGAAGGGCCGCCTGGCGTCGGATTCCGGTACTGAGATCAAAATCCGGGTCCGCATCCTTGCCTCCGTCATGCATGGCACCATCATCCGCAATACGGCAAAGCTGACTGCATTGGGGCTGGCAACTCCGCTGGAATCGAATCCCGCGATTACACGCGTGACCGGAGTGGCCGCGACGCCCGGGTCCATCCGCTTCAGCAAGCGTTGTCCATTGCCCCAGACCGAAGTGGGCCGGATCATCCGCTTCGATCTGGAGGTGGAGAACCGTTCCGCCTCACCCCTGGTGGCCGTTCTTGTGGAAGACCCCCTGCCGCGGGGATTTACCTTCGTAACCGGTTCCGCCAGCCTGGACGGACGCGCCCTTGTCGATCCTCCTTCCACGCTCCGGCCCTCATGGAACCTGCCCGACATTCCCCCAGGTGCCCGTAGTCGCCTGTCCTTCCAGGCGGTGATCGCAGCGGATGCGCGCCGCGGCCGCCACGTCAACCGCGCCGAGCTGCGCGCCCTGGACACGCTGGCCGGGGCCATCCACCTCAGCGCCGAAACCCTGGTATTCGTTTCATCCGGCGGACTGGTCTTCACCACGGGGATCGAAGGCACCGTTTTCCTGGATCGTGACGGCGACGAATTCCTCGGGGCCAGGGACACGGTACTGGAAGGCATCGCCGTCCGCATCTCCACGGGAGATGAAACGGTCTCCGACCGGGAAGGCCGCTACAAAATGGAAGGCCTTTACCCGGGAGAATATGCCGTTTCAGTCAATCCCGCCAGCCTGCCGCAACGGTTCCGCCGCGCCCGACCGATACCGCGCCTGGTGGTGCTCAGTGACGGACTCACCGAAACCGTTGATTTTCCTCTGCGTTTCAGGGGGGAGAACGATGGCCCTCTCTCCCGCCTGGAAGGAAGGGTCTTTTTCGACCGCAACGGTGACGGCGGGTTCGACC
>CAYVBC010000203.1:0-3375 GCA_964449545.1 uncultured Clostridia bacterium
TCTACCCCCGTCAAAATCGATGGACTCCTGGACGAATCCATATGGCAGACTCCCGGCATCGGGGATTTTATCCAGAAGGAACCCGATGAGGGGAAACCGGCCACGGAGAGAACCGAAGTCTGGCTGGCCTTTGATGATAAAGCGCTGTACGTGGCGGCGCGGTTGCATGACCGGGAGGCGGAAAAGATCTCCCGCCTGCTGGGGCGGCGCGACGATTCTCTGGACAGCGACTGGTTTTTTGTTTCCCTGGATCCCTATAACGACAAACGAAGTGGATTCCAGTTTGGTGTGAATCCAGCGGGATCCATTATTGATCGGACTCTCTCCAACGACGCGTGGCAGGATTCCACCTGGGACGGCATATGGGAAAGCGCCGCGCGGGTGGATAAAGAGGGCTGGAGCGTGGAAATACGCATTCCTTTTCATCAACTGCGGTTCCGGCGTCAGGATGTCTATACGTGGGGAGTCTATTTCCAACGCAAAATTCAGAGACGCAATGAGTGGAGCGGTTTGACGTGGATCCCGCGCAAGGAAGATGTGTTCGTGTCGCGTTTTTCCTGCCTGCGGGGAATCTCCGGCATCAAGCCGGGCAGGCATATCGAAATCATTCCCTACCTGGTGGGCAAAGCCGGATTTTCTCCGCAAGAGCAGGGGAATCCGTTCATGACGGGTCATGAGTACCTGGCAAACACCGGCCTGGATGCCAAGATCGGCCTGATGAGCAACCTGACGCTGGACCTGACCGTAAATCCCGATTTCGGACAGGTGGAGGTGGATCCCGCCTTGATCAATCTGGGGGCCAATGAGAGTTATTACAGTGAAAAGCGCCCCTTCTTCATTGAGGGCTCCCGGATCTTCGACTTCGGAACTGGAGGCGCGACCAGCCATATCGGCGCCAACTGGTCCAATCCGCGTTTTTTTTACTCCCGTCGCATCGGTCGCCCTCCCGCGGGCTGGACGGATTCGGAGGGTTCGGTGGATTACCCGGATGCAACGACCATTCTGACCGCCGCCAAGCTGACCGGGAAACCGGGGCGGGGCTGGAATATCGGCATGATCCACGCGTTGACGCAACGGGAATACGCGCGCATCGACCTGGATGGCAACCGCTCCATGGGGGAAGTGGAACCCTTTGCCTATTTTGGCGTGATGCGGGCATTGAAGGAGTTCGCTGAAGGCCGCCGCGGCCTGGGATTTATGGGCACGCTGGTCCGGCGCGATACGCGAAACGACGATCTGGCCGCGCAGATGCCGCGCGGGGCCTCTTCTTTCGGTATGGACGGCTGGTGGTTCCTGGACAGCAATAAAAAGTGGGTGGTCAGCGGATGGTGGGGAACCAGCCGGGTCAGCGGCAGTCCGGAGGTGATTGCCGACCTGCAACAGGGCTTTCCCCACTATTATCAGCGCCCCGACGCGGATCATGTGGAATTTGATCCCACGGCCACCTCTCTGACCGGATGGGCGGGGCGCGTAAGCATCAACAAGGAGAAGGGGAACTTTCTGTTCAACTCGGGGATCGGGGCCATCAGTCCCGGATTCGATTCCCGCGACATGGGATTCCAGTGGAACGCGGATATCATCAACGCGCATATCATGGCGGGATATCGCTCCTACAAGCCGGGCAAGGTGTTGCGCTCATGGAACGCATTGTTTTTTTCGCAACGAAATTACGACTTTTCAGGACTAAAGATCGGAGAGCAGAGACTGATTGGCATTTTCAACCTGACCTTCCTCAACTACTGGAGCCTCTATGGACAATTCAGCCATAACCCGGGTCACTGGAACAACCACGAAACCCGCGGAGGGGTCATCATCCGCAATCCCAGTTTCAATTGGGCGGAAATGGAAATCGGAACGGATTCCCGCAAAAAACTTGTGGCCGCCCTGGGCACATTCCTGCGCATCGGACCGGACATCAGCCGTACCTACCAGGGCTATCTCTCCCTGCGCTGGAAGCCATCCTCAAATATCAGCCTCCAGCTGATCCCAGAGTACGCATTCAACCATACGGGGGCCCAATGGGTGACCAATATCGAGGATCCCATGATGACCGCTACGGCCGGAACCCGAAGTCTTTTCGGCGACCTGTACCAGCATACCGTCTCCTGTTCCATCCGGTTGAACTGGGTATTCAACCCGCGTCTCAGTCTCCAGGCGTACATCCAACCCTTCATCTCCGTGGGAGAATACCGAGGTTTCAAGGAACTCTCCCGCGCGCGCAGTTTTGACTTCATGAGGTACGGTTCGGGGAACGCTGAAGTGGATTTCGACGGAGAAACCTATACCTTCGATCCGGATGGTCCAGGCCCCTTTAATTCCTTTCAGGTGGACAATCCGGATTTCAACTTCAAGTCATTGCGGGGAACCGTGGTCCTGCGCTGGGAATACCATCCCGGATCGGTGCTCTACTTTGTCTGGACCCAGAATCGCGCGGATTACGCGAATCCGGGAGATCTGAGTTTCGGTCGTGATCTGGGGAATCTGGTTCGGGCCCCGGGAGACAATATCTTCATGCTGAAAGCCACGTACCGCTTCACCCTTTGACCGGAGGATTTCCGGTAGGCTTCAGCAATAAATAAACTTTTTTGCGGCGATTCCAGTATAACTCTTCCAAGGGAGCGTGAATCGTTCCATCCAAGCGGAACCCGGGAACACGTACTGGAGAACGCTTATGCACAAGTGGATACTGCCGCACATTTTATTCGCATTTTTTACAGGGCTTCTGAGCGCAGCCCTTCCGCCGAAACCTTCTCAGGAACCCCGGACCGTTCATGCGGTGAGAACGGATACACCGATCCGGGTGGACGGTGTTCTGAAGGAGAAGATATGGGATCGAAGCCCGGTAACCGATTTTATTCAGTCCCAGCCGGATGACGGCAAACCGGCCAGTGAACGCAGCGAAGTCTGGGTGGCCTTTGACAAAGACGCCCTGTACGTGGCCGCGCGTTTGCATGATCGGGAGCCGGAGCGGATTGTCCGGCGCCTTGGAAGGCGTGACGATTGGATCGACTCGGACTGGTTCACCATTGCGGTTGATCCTTACAACGATGGTCGCAGCGGCTTTAAATTCGCGATCAATCCGGCCGGGTGTATCCGAGACTGGGCTCTTTTCGATGATGAGGATGCGGACTCAACCTGGGATGGTGTGTGGAATGGCGCCGTGCGGGTGGATGACGGCGGCTGGAGCGTGGAGATCCGCATTCCCTTTCACCAGCTTCGCTTCCGTGCCGGAGACGAACATCCCTGGGGAATCTATTTCCAACGGGATCTCCAGCGCCGCAATGAAGTGGCGAGAGTCACCTGGATCCCCCGTGAAGAGAGCGGCTTTGTTTCAAGGTTCTCCCGCCTGGTCGGTATCCGGGGGATCCGGTCCGG
>CAYVBC010000204.1:0-3369 GCA_964449545.1 uncultured Clostridia bacterium
CGGAAAGGAAGAGGGCCAGGTCCCGGGTATGGGAGGCCCCTTCGGAAATAAAGGTGAACGCAACCGGCATGGGGCATCGCAATGGGCGGAGTGGGGGACGTAGAGATAGACAACCATTGCCGGATCGCTGAGATTCGACCGAACGGAGAATATGGAATCCCATGGACCCTCCGGGAGGAGTCGGTCTCCCGGCCTCCCAACAGAGGATGTCTCCATGGTACTTTCTGAGTAAGGCTAAAGCCGTGTTGCTTTCGCGTCCGCCGTGGATTGTCTGACGCAGATGTATGATCCGAACGCCCCGTTGACCGGCTGTTGCCAGTTTCAGGTGATTGAAAAGATCGCGGAAGGTTTCTTCCTGTTCGGGCAATGGATCCGAGGCTATGGCTACCAGAATCCGAAAACCCTGCCTGGCCTGCGCGGACATGGAGAAATCGGCGAGGTAGGCACTTGTGATTGTCAGGCCAATGGTGAGTACGACTGCCAGGAGCTCGGGGCGAAGACGGGAGTCTTCTCCCGGATATGGACGGCGTGGGGCGGGAGTTGAAACAAAGATCCCCAGGAGAGCGGCGGAGAGCCAGCAGATGGCGGTCAGGGTAAACTGAACCAGAAAATGCCATCGGATGAGAGGGCGCACGATCAGGGGAACAGTTCCCATGATGGCCGCGGCCAGGAAGAGAATCACCGACAGTCTGAGTCTGGCGTCCGGGCGTTTCGGAATGCGATGGCGCCACATCTCCCTTGCCAGTGAAAACAATTTTTTCCCCATTCAGAAATGTCCGGTATGAATCCAAGAGAATTGTAGTCCATCCGAAGCCAGGAATGCAACCAGAGCGTATCTTCTTCGGGTTCTTAACCGTGATTTTGCAGTAAATTCCCGAAAAAATATTTTTTTCTCAGATACTTCGGTAAAAGGCGGAACCGTGATTGAAATTCCGAATATAATGGTATATGAATGTCTCTTTGAGTAATACAGGAATCTGGAAATCCGTCTTTTTGATATAACGGTTCCCATGAGTCTTGATGTCTTTTCCGAACCGGAAGTTCCAGAGTATTCTGCCTGGAAGAGGGACCGGGGAACGGCATTTGGTCAAAATAAGGCGTGTGATGCGTCCAGCTGAACGTGCCGACACCCATTGCTTCTTATTGCCGCGCCCCCTTCCGTTTCTGAAGCGCGGATCGCGCCATTGCTTTTTACAGCGGGAATTGCTATAACTTTTAAAACCGGCGGAGGCCAGGTGAGGTTCCCCCTGGATGGAGGTTGTATGAAGCGGATTTTCGGTAGCGTGACGGTATCACTCGCTTTGATTTTTCTTTTTCTGTCCGGATGCGGCGGGCAGAATCTCAATGTGGAACGGATCCACAACCTGCTTGAGGATCAGAGTATTCTGATCCAGAAATACATAGATGGTATCAAAACAGCCGGGCGCCTGGAAGATGTGACGGATCGGATGGATGAGTACCTGCAGGGAATCAAACGGTTGACACCGGATCTGAATCTCCACCTGGCTATTGCGCGAAAAACGGGAGATCATCTGAATGAAGCACAGTTGTCCGCCCTGTCACGCATGGTCAGTGTTCTGCGACTCATGGAAAATCTGGTTCAGATGGATTTGAAAAGATTCGGGAGCCACTCCCGCATCAACGAGATACGCGAACAGCTGATTGCCGCGTACCGGGAAATAGATGTGACCGGCCTTCCGGTGGATGATGAACGGATCCGCTTGGCATACAATGAATTGCTGGAAGGCCGGATCCAGGGAGACGGCGCGCTGGCCAACCTTTCCCGCCAGATGGGACGGGCGAGCCTGACCTCGAAATTGAAAATCACCATGCGTATCATGATGGACCTTTCCCGTGCTTTGAACAGATATATCAAGGAGTACGGATTTGCCCCCAAGGTCAAATCGCTGGAGGACCTCCACCTCTATCCCCGGTTCATCCCCTATTTCAAAGACCTGATCCTGAAAGATGCCTGGGGAAATTTTTTCCATTATCAGGTTGACGGCGCGGTATTCCGGATCGCTTCAGCTGGAAGTGATGGAGAGTTTCAAGGCTTTGAACAGGAGGGCGCCTACCGGGACTTAAGTGGGCGCGATGTGATCCTTTCCGGGGAACGATTTGTGTTATGGCCGGATTTCCGGCGCCGCTGAAAGCGATTCTTCCTGTTCCGGCATTGCCCCCCGTAAACTGGCGACCATTTCCATATGGTCCGATTGGGGGGTATTGTCAATGATTCCAATTCGGACAAGATGAAACCCCTCTCCAATGAGATGGGCGAGGTCTCGGCTGAAGGTGGCGGAATCACAGGAAAAATACACAAGGCGTCGGGGCGGGTGGTTTACCAGCTCACGTCGAACCTGAGCCGGGAGCCCGGTACGCGGAGGATCCGCGACCACCAGGTCTGAGACCGGCCATGTGCTGGCTCCGATTCGCTTCCGTTGAGCGGAAACGGATGTGATTCCATTTAAAAGCAGGTTCCTTTTTAGGGATTTTACGTTGAGGGCGGAGATCTCCAATGCCGTAATGGATCGGCACTGACGGGAAAGGGGAAGAGTGAGAAATCCGGCACCGGCATAGAGGTCCACTCCCTTTTCCCACTCATTTTCCGGGAAATTCACCCATCTGTGAAATTGCGAGAGGGTGAAGCGGTTGGCCTGGACAAAGTTGCCGGGAGCCACGGAGAATTGAAACTGAGGCAGGGAAAAAAGGATCTCCCCGGGGCCATGAAGGTGACGGTGGTTTCCGCCTGTTTCCAGAAGGGCGGAGACCTGAATCCCATTGCTCAACAGGATCAACCTGCCACTTTCCACGGCAAGAATATCCCGGTTGGCGGAGAGTTGGCGGAAAGTGTCCTCCATGGCCTCGGACATCAGCGGGCATTGGGTGATGGGTTCCAAGTCATGGCTCCCGCGGAGAAAAAGACCCATTCTGCCATGCCGAATCTGCAGAATCATGCGGGTCCGATATCGAAAGGGCGGTGACGTCGTGATGTCACAGGCTTCGGGAAGGGTGATGGAGGCAATGCGTTGCAGATTCCCCTTGAGTATGGAACGCTTTATCTCAATCTGATGCGGGTAGTCCGCATGCTGGAGGTTACATCCGCCGCAGGTTCCATAGTGCGGGCACGGAGGTTCGATACGGTGAGGCGATTTCTCCAGAATCTCTTCCGCCACCCCCCACTGCACGGAACGATGCCGACAGGAGATGCGATAATTGATTGTTTCTCCGCACAGGACATAAGGGATGAAAACGGGCCCGTTATTTCCGGGAACGACTCCATGCCCGCCCCGCGCAACATCCCGAACGGTACCGATCATTCGAGATCAGGCTCAGATGATTCCCGCCTCTCGCAGCTGGTCCATGATGAAG
>CAYVBC010000205.1:0-3368 GCA_964449545.1 uncultured Clostridia bacterium
CGGGGCACGAAACATACCTTTCTGCGCATCCTGGAACCGCGAAAGGAGCGTGGAATGGCTACGCTGCGGATGGAAAATGAGATATGGAACTACCTGCCAAAAACGAACAAAGTGATGAAGGTTCCCCCTTCAATGATGATGGGAGCCTGGATGGGGTCCGACTTCACCAATGACGACCTGGTCAAGGAGTTCACCTTCCTGGAGGATTACCGTTTCGCCATGACCGATGTGGAAGACCCTCAACCCGGTGTGCTGTACGTGAGATGCGTACCCAAGCCGGACCTGCCCATCGTCTGGGGGCACATCATCACCGCGGTCCGGGAAAAGGGCTACCTGCCGCTGTGGCAGAAGTTCTATGACGAAAAGGGAACACTCATGCGCGAAATCACCTTCTCCGAAGAGAAAACCTTCGGAAAAAGAACCATTCCCGCGGTCATGACCCTGATTCCGGTCCGGAAGAAAGGCCGGAGTACCGTGGTCCGCTACCTGGATGCCCGTTTCAATATCCCCATCCCCAAAAGCACTTTTTCACTGCGCAACCTGCGGACGCGGATCTGATCGGTCCGGGCAAGGAGACAGAGATGATCCTGAAAATGGCCTTTCGCAACGTGTTCCGTCAGAAACGCCGCTCCCTGTTCACCATCTTGAGTATGTTCGGCGGCTTTGTCATGGCCGCTTTCTTCATCGGGTTCGCCGACGGCAGTTACAACAACATCATTGATGCGTTCACCCGGGCCCGCCTGGGGCACATCCAGATTCACCACCGCGAGTACCTGGAAAATCCCTCCCTCTACCGCAGTATCGAAAATCCCGGAGTGCTGGGAGCGGTTCTGGACAATACTGCGGGCGTGACGCACTGGACACCGCGTGTTTTTTCCGCCTGCCTGGTGGCCGCGGAGAAAAAAAGTGTCGGAGCCCAGATAGTGGGAATCGATCCGGAAAAAGAAAACAACGCGACGGGATTCAACAAAAAGATTATTGAGGGCCGGACCTTTTCATCTCCGGATGCCAAGGAAGCTGTTCTGGGAAAAGGCCTGGCTCACCTCCTGCAGGTTACGGTGGATCAGGATGTGGTGGTGGTGACCCAGGGCGCCGACGGCTCCATCGCCAACGAACGCTATCGCGTATCCGGGATCATGGATTCGGGAAACGAGATCAGTGACCGGACCACCTTCTATCTGCCCATCAATGAAGCCCGGGACCTGCTGGTTCTGGGAAAACGCGTCCATGAAATCGCAATCGTGGTCAACCGTCTGAAAGATGTGGACGCGATCACGGATTCACTCCGGCAGCGCCTCGACGACCCGCTTCTCCAGGTGGCCCCCTGGCAGGAGTTCGCCCGGGCTTTCTACAAGGCCATGAAGGCGGACCAGGAGGGGATGTGGATCATGCTGGTGATCATCGTCCTGGTGGTGTCCGTGGGAATCCTCAACACGGTACTCATGTCCGTTCTGGAACGCCAGCGGGAATACGGGATGCTGCGGGCCGTCGGTACCCGCCCCGGCCAGATCATCCGTCTAGTGCTCACCGAGGTCATCATCCTGGCGCTGTTCTGTATTGTGGCCGGTTCCATCGTGAGCCTGCTGATCAACCACCTGCTCTCCATCAACGGCATGAAGCTGATGGAGGGATTCAGCTACGGAGGAATGACCTTCGAGACTTTCAAGACCGAAGTGAACTTGCGGAGTTTTACCATTCCGGCAATCACGGTTCTCATATCGGCGGCTTTCGTGAGTTTCTTCCCCGCCCTGAAAGCGGCACGTACAAATCCGGCGCGCTCCATGCGTATCCACTGACAGGAGGCTGAAAATGGCATTTACCTGGAAACTGGCCTGGCGCAACATTTTCCGCAACAGGCGCCGTACCATCATCGCATCCATCGCCATCGGCATCGGACTGGCCTCGCTGATTTTCTCCGACGCCTTCATTATCGGTATGAAGGATTCCCTGATCCGGTCAACCACCTCATCCTTCATGGGCGAGGCCCAGATCCACCATGAAGACTACCTGCTGAGCCGAGAACCGGAAATGACCATCCGGGATTCCGCGCGGGTACGGCAGCTGCTTGATCAGGACGTTTCCGTTTCCCACTTCTCTTCACGCGCCATGGCTTTCGGCATGATCACCTCTCCGGCAAACGTCAACCCCGTCATGCTGGTGGGGGTGAACCCGGAAAAGGAAAAGCATCTCTCCCAGTTCGACGATGTGTTGCGTGAAGGCGAATGGTTCTCCGGAGACAACCCCCGCGATCTGGTGGTGGGCAGCAAACTCGCGGAGAACCTGGAAGTGGGCCTGGGCGATCGCGTCGTGATAACCGTATCCCAGGTCAACAGCGGCGATCTCTCCCAGGAGATGTTCCGGGTTTCCGCCATTTACCACTTCGGAATCCGCGAACTGGATTCCGGCATGGCCCTGATCCGGCTGCCCCGGGCCCAGGCGATGCTCGGCATTCAGGACGGAATTCATGAAATCGCCGTCCGATTCCGCGACATTCAAGACGCGGAAAATCAGGCCCTTCCCTTCTGGAGTACCTTTTCATCCAGCGGCAACCGGGCTTCCGGATGGCCGGAACTGTTGCCCGACATGAAACGGATGCTGGATATGACCCGGGTATCCATGATGGTGCTGGCACTCATACTGGGCGTGGTGGTGGTTTTCGGAATCATCAACACGCTGTTCATGTCCCTGTATGAACGCATGTTCGAGTTCGGTGTACTCCGAGCGGTGGGCACCCGTGCCTCAAAGACACGTTTACTCGTTGTTTTCGAGGCTGTTGCGCTTGGGCTGGTCAGCGCCTTCATCGGCGGAGTTCTCGGTCTCCTGCTCACGGGCCTGGTTTCTCATACAGGGATCGACTACCGGGGGATTGAAATGACCGGAATCCATATCCAGGAGATCATCTATCCCCGACTGCAACTCCGCCAGTTCCTGGAATACCCCCTCTGGGTGGTGGGATTCTGCGCGCTGGTGGGGCTGTACCCCGCCCGGGTCGCCGGGCGCATGAAGATCGCCGCCGCGCTGAGAAAGAGTCTTTAAAGGGTACATGAAAATGGAGAAGAGCATGACACAGAACAAACATATCGTGGAAACCCATGAAATCACCAAAACCTACGAGGACAACGGCGTAGAAGTCCCCGCGGTGCGGGGCATCAGTCTGGTGGTGGACAATGGGGAATTCACCGCCATCGTCGGGCCTTCCGGATCGGGAAAAACCACCTTCCTGAACATCATCTCGGGACTGGACTCTCCCACCAGCGGAGAAGTACTGCTGGACGGGCATCCGTTGTCCACCATGGGCGGCAGGGCACTCTCGGATTTTCGCCGCGATCACGTGGGATTCATATTCCAGGCCTACAACCTGGTTCCCG
>CAYVBC010000206.1:0-3361 GCA_964449545.1 uncultured Clostridia bacterium
AAATCGCTGAAGCTGAAATTCACCCGTTCCGCCACCGCGAAGGTGTTGCGCATGGCCTCCCGTCCGGGCTCGCCCCAGCGCCGGAGTACCGCCGCGGCGCTCAGGGGACCCTGGACCCGATCCATTCGCCCGAGTACCTCCGTGAACGGCCGGTGATGAAACACGGAGCCCACAGCGGCATATCGCTCCGGGGATTCCACCCAGCGCAGGGGATTGGCCCATGCCATGGGAATTCCCGCCTCCCGGGCCGAGGTCACCGCCACCCGCGGGGTGTGCCACTCCAGCCCCAGGTACAGGCTGCCGGGCGCAACACGCCCCTTCAAAAGAGAAAAAGCACTGACGGGGTCGCTTCCCACCGCGGGAGAAAAAAGAACAACCATATCTTCCAGGTTGCCACAACGCCTGCGGTTAAATGCATCCGCCAGCTCCCCATACGCGCCGTTTCCGGCGGGAAAGATCACCAGCGTTCCCAGTCCGCGCAGATGGATTTCCATTCCCAGCAGGGGTTTCAACCCGGCGCGGAACGCTTCTTGGCGAAACGCCTCCCAGCCCAGTACGGAAAATGGATCCGTCACGGCCATGGCCGGGATCCGGCACGCGCACAGCCATCGCGCGAGCTCTCCCGCGGCCACGGCGCCCCAACCCCGGGAGTATACGGAGTAAACCCGGAGGGGTATGTATCCCGGTATCCTGGCCCGGTGCGGGGGATCTTTCATGTTCGTCATATGTTCGCGTTTCATAATAGTATGGACCCGCCCCGCTGTCAACCCGCGGACCAACCCGTGACGCAAATCGGGTTGACACTGCCGGTAAATTCTGTTAATCTTATTTACCTGAAATGGGTCTATAGCTCAACGGCTAGAGCCATCGGCTCATAACCGATAGGTTCCAGGTTCGAATCCTGGTGGGCCCAGTAACTCACTCGAAAAAAGGAGTTTCATTGAAAGACGGGTTAGACGTTTTATTCACCCTGCAGCAGACGGATGACAGACTGAAGGAAATCGAACTCACCCTCAAAGAAATCCCCCGCAACATCAAGGCCCTTGAGGACGAACGCGACGGTAAGGCCGGCATCATCGAATCCGCCCGGGGTAAGCTCCAGGCAAACACGAAGTCCCGGGAAAAACTCGAAAGGGAAATCCTGCTGATCAAGGAAAAAATCCAGAAATACCGCGATCAGATGTCCAAGGCCACCACCAACCGCGAGTATCAGGGGTTCACCGCTGAGATCAAGTTCGAAGAGGAGCATATCTCCCAGATCGAAGAGAAGCTTATCGAGCATATGGTGGAATCCGACGAGATCATGGAAGAGATCCGCTCCCGGGAAACGGAGTTTAACCAGATCGCCGATGATTACAACCAGCGCATCAAGGACTTCGGGACCAGTTTGGAATACGAGGCCTCAAAGCTGAAAGATGTCCAGGCTGAGCGCGAGGCCCTTCGCGCCCAGGTCAACCCGCGGTTGCTCAAGGTGTACGACACTCTCTTCATCAAAAAAGCGGGAAAGGTCATCTCCCTGGTTGAAACCGATTTCTGTGGAGTCTGCAACATCAAGATCCGTCCGCAACTGCTCAGTGAGCTGATCTCCACGGACGGAATGTTCGTCTGTGAAAACTGCGGGCGCCTTCTCTTCAAAGAAGTGAGCGAAGAAGAGAAGGGACAGGCGTTCAGCAAGTAAAGCGTACCGGACCTCGCGCCGGCGACGGAAATATTTTTCTCTGCATCAAATTCCACTTTCCACTCAGGGACGGGCTGGACTATCCGTGCCGGATCATGCATAATCTCCATATATGGTTGAGTTCTATCATGTCTACAAGCAATATGTAAAAGGAGACTGGGCCCTCCAGGATGTGAACCTGTCCGTAAGCAAGGGAGAGTTCGTCTTCCTTACCGGCGCTTCCGGCGCGGGAAAATCCACGCTCCTGAAGTTGATATTCAAGGATGAATTCCCTTCAAAGGGACAGATCCTGGTGGATTCCGTCAACATCAACCTCACGCCGTCCAAACATGTCTACCGCCTGCGGCGCAAGATCGGTATCGTATTCCAGGACTTCAAACTCATCGAATCAATGACGGTGTTCGAGAACGTCGCCCTCCCGCTGGTGGTGCGGGGGGAGCGCCGATCCGTTATCAACCGCATGGTACCCAGCGCCCTGGCACTGGCCGGTCTGACCCATCGGAAAAACTATCCCCCATCCCATATATCCGGCGGAGAGCAGCAGCGAGTGGCCATTGCCCGTGCCATTGTGGGAAATCCCAAGATCATTGTGGCGGACGAACCCACGGGAAACCTGGACACGGATCTTTCCATGGAAGTACTCAGAATTTTTGAGAGAATCAACGCGAATGGAATCACCATCATTTTCGCCACCCATGACCAGCACCTGATGCAGCGTTTCCCACGTCGTGTGATTCGACTGGACAAGGGGCGGCTCGTTTCCGGATGGGGCCATGAGGCGCAGCCATGAAACGGGTGGAACTCTCCCTGGAACGGGCCATACGAAACATCTGGAGAAACAAACTGGTCAGTTTTCTCTGTCTGGGTATCATCGCCTTCACATTGATGATTTTCGGCATCTTTGAATTCATCTCCCACAACCTGGATCGTTTCACCCGCCAGTTTTCCCAAAACGTGGAAGCCATTTTCTACCTTCGAGACACCTCCGGGCACAAAGAGGTGGACGAACTGATCGCCCGGTTGCGGGGCAGCCTGCTGGTGGAAAAGGTAAACTACAAGTCACCCCAACAGGCACAGGCCGCATTTGTCCGCGAATTCCCGGACCTGGGATTCATCCTTTCGGAATTCGAGGAATCCCCCTTCCCCGCCTCATTGGAGATCACCTTTCATCCCCAGTACAATTTCAACACCAAGGTCGCGGCACTGATCAGCGAAATCGCCCAGCTCCCCCAGGTGGAAAGCCGCCAGGTCAACCTGGAGTGGGCCCATAAAATTGTTACCGTGAAACGGTTTGTTTCCCTGGTGGGCGCATTTCTGAGTACCATTCTGATTTTCGTTTCGGTGTTCATCATCTACAACGTCATCAAGCTGAACATTCTCTACCGGAAAGAAGAGATTTACGTCCAGGAGCTGGTGGGCGCCACCCGCTGGTACATCTGCGTCCCTTTCGTCATGGAGGGTGCCCTGCTCGGTTTCTTCGGCGGCCTGTTTTCCCTGCTGCTCCTGTTCGCGACGGTTCGGTTGTTCCCCGCCTACGCGGGGCTGGTGTTCGATGTGCTGCGGGACGTGGTCATGGCCCAGAGCATTCCCACGCGGATTTATACCCATCTACTGGCACTGGGCACCCTGATTGGACTTTTCTCCGCCCTCTTCGCGCTCAAACGTTTCGTGCGCAACTAACAC
>CAYVBC010000207.1:0-3329 GCA_964449545.1 uncultured Clostridia bacterium
ATCTGCGCATGGATGTCACTGCGCCCGTCGGAGAGAAAATTACCTCCGATGGCGATAACCGCGGTGGGTTTAGATTTCATGCTGGCCTTCCTCTTATGGATTGGGAAAAAACGCGATTATAGCAGACATCCCCGGGGTGATCAAAGGCCACTTTTTCAACCTCTTTCCTTTTCAACTCTCCAACTCTACAACTTTCCAACTTTGCTTTTAAAGGCAGGGGTCCCCCATGTAGCGGGGGACCTGTAAGTTGGAGGTGGGAGATATGTATTATGTTAAGGGGGGAGAGATGGAAAGGCTATTTTTTTTCTGCATTTTGTGTGTTTTCCTTTTGAGGATTTTTAGAAGCGGGAGCGTTGACGGGTTTTCCCTTTGAGTAGTCCGTCAGGTACCAGCCCGATCCCTTCAATTGAAAGGAAGATGCAGAAATCAGCTTTTCAACGGGACTTTTGCATTCGATGCATTGCGTCAGTGGTTCTTCATTGATTTTCTGCAGCACTTCAAATATCTTGCCGCATTTTTTGCATCGATATTCGTAAATCGGCATCTTTTCTCCCGATATAGCTGAACTAGTTGTATAGCATAGAAAAGCAGAGCTGTCAACAAATTTACACATGTTTTTGATAATTTTTTATTGATTTCTGATTGTGCCGATATTACATGACAAATTCAGTTGTTATCTATACAGAATTCGGAAATCCGGGTACTCCTGCGTGGTGTCTATCGCCACCCGCTGTACTTCAGTCACCCGGGACCATGAGGGGCCTTCATGCAGGAAAAGCTCGAAGGCTTCGAGGCGGTTGTTCTCGGCTTGTGCCACCACCTCAACGGATCCGTCCATCCGGTTGCGGACGGTTCCACGGATTCCCAGGGAATGGGCGGTATTCAGAGCGGCATACCGAAAACCCACGCCCTGGACCCGTCCCGTGATCAGATAGCGGATTGTGGTCATGGGGGTATTATACGAATCCATGTTTTCAAGAACAAGTCGATGTATCTCTTGCACTGCTTGTTGTCATGGAATAAAATAAAAAATGACCTTCCTGTTAATCGTAATTTATCCAGACGGGTCATCCTCCGCCGGTTTGTACAAAACCTATCCCGGTGGTTGTCAATGGAGGAATTCTTGAGCAGAGAACCGATGCTGTTGCTGGGCGATGAAGCCCTGGCCCAGGGTGCGCTGGATGCCGGAGTGTCCGGAATCTACGCGTATCCCGGAACGCCATCCACGGAGATCATGGAATATGTTCAACGATCGTCTCAGGCTGTGGACCGGGGGGTTCATCGAATGTGGTCCGCAAACGAAAAAACCGCGATGGAAAGCGCGTTGGGGATGTCGTATGCGGGACGCCGCGCCATGGCCTGCATGAAACATGTGGGGCTCAACGTGGCCGCAGATCCATTTATCAATTCAGCCATTACCGGGGTGAACGGCGGACTCGTAATCGTGGTTGCCGATGACCCTTCCATGCACTCTTCGCAGAATGAGCAGGACTCACGGTTTTATGGACGTTTCGCCCTGTTGCCCATGCTGGAGCCCGCCAATCAGCAGGAAGCATATGATATGTGCCGATTCGGATTCCAATTGTCCGAAACCGTGAAACTTCCCGTTCTGCTGCGCATCACCACCCGGCTTGCCCACAGCCGGTCCGGGGTTCGGACTGACGTACAGCGGGAGATGAATCCGTTGAAACTCCCCGGGGACAAACGTCAATTCGTGCTTCTCCCCGCCATCTCCCGCCGCCGGTACAAAAAGCTGCTGGAGATCCAGCCCCATCTGGAAGAAGAGGCTGCCAGATCCGGGTTCAACCAATACACCGAGGGTAGCGATAGATCCCGGGGGATTATCGCCTGTGGCCTGGGATTCAACTATGTGATGGAGAACTACCCGCAGGGCTGTCCCCATTCTGTTTTGAAAATCGGCCAGTATCCGGTCCCGGTCAAACTGGTGGAACGCCTGGTGGACAGCTGCGACGAGATCCTGGTGGTGGAAGAGGGAATGCCCTTTGTGGAAGAATCATTGCGGGGCATGCTGGACCGGGGTCTGACCATTCATGGGCGCATGGATGGCGTGCTGTCCGCGGATGGCGAGCTGACCCCCAATTCTGTGCGTATCGCACTGGGAATGGACGATGTACGTGGTAATCCGGTACCCGACCTGGTGCGGATGCGTCCGCCGGCTCTGTGCCAGGGGTGCTCCCACGCGGACACCTACAGGGCGTTGAACGAGGCGGTCAAGGATGTGTATGGAGACGGGCACGTATTCGCGGATATCGGATGTTATACCCTCGGGGCGTTGCCTCCCTTTGAATCCATCAATACCACCGTGGATATGGGCGCTTCCATCACCATGGCCAAGGGAGCGGCCGACGCGGGTCTGCGTCCGGCCGTGGCCGTGATCGGGGATTCCACCTTCTGCCACAGCGGGATGACCGGACTCCTGGACGCGGTGATCGAAAATACGCCTCTTCTGGTCCTGATCCTGGATAACTCCGCCACGGCCATGACGGGCGGACAACGTTCCCATGCCCTGGGCCGGATCGAAAGTATCTGCCTGGGACTGGGCGTGGATCGGGAACACCTCCATATTGCCAATCCGTTGCCGAAAAACCATGATTCTCTGGTCTCTTTGATTCGGAGTGAGTTGGACTATCCGGGCGTCTCGGTGATCATACCCACCCGGGAATGCATTCAGACCCTGAAGAAACGCTCTCGTAAAACCGCTGCCGGAAAAAAATCCGGCTCCCAGGAGGCGAAGCAATGAAATGCGATATAATTCTTGCCGGTGTCGGCGGACAGGGCATCCTCTCCATTGCCACGATCCTTGGATATGCGGCCGTTGAGTCCGGACTCAACCTGAAACAGGCGGAAGTGCATGGGATGTCCCAGCGGGGAGGTGCGGTGCAGTCTCACCTGCGGATCTCGGATAAACCTATTTTTTCCGACCTGGTGGCCGCGGGAGGGGCGGACCTGATCGTCTCCGTGGAACCCATGGAATCCCTGCGTTACCTGCCCTGGCTTTCAGACGAGGGCTGGATCGTAACGAACTCAACCCCCTTCCGGAACATTCCCGACTACCCGGAGGAGGAAAAGATCCTGCAGTCCATCGCATCACTGAAGCACAAAGTCGTGATTGACGCGGATGGAATCGCGCGGGAAGCGGACAATCCCCGGGGCATGAACATGGCCGTCACGGGAGCCGCCTCCCTGTTCATCGATATTCCCTTTGAAAGAATGGAAGCGGGTGTGCGGGCCATATTCGGCCGCAAGGGAGAAGCGGTGGTGGAAAAGAACCTGGCCGTGCTGCGAGAGGGCCGGAAGCGCGCCGAAGC
>CAYVBC010000208.1:0-3316 GCA_964449545.1 uncultured Clostridia bacterium
TGAACGTAAACGGATGGGACTGGGAACCGGTACGGAGAGGTGTTCGGCCCGCCGACCTGTCCGGCGAAGCTATTGCGAAGACGGAAGCCTTGGCGAAGGTGGGCAAAATGGGTGCGGATAACGTCCCGGACAACCACCGTGCCCGTTTTAGAAGGCCGATCCGTTTTCCGGTCAGTCCCGCAGTGGTTCACCAGGGGCTCATCCCCCGAACGCCATAGAGGGGATTTTGAGGCTCCGGGTGGTTCCCGCCGAGGAGGGGGAGTCACCGGGCCCTGTCGGGATCGTTCGCTCTGTCACTGGGAAAGCCGAACTCACCCGTCCCTGTATTATAACGAGAAGCTTGGGACGGGTTCAGACAACGGCGTTTCCCTGTCCGACTCCTTGCCGCCCACCGTTCCTCCACTCTCTCCCGGTTCCAAAGCCTCCCGGACGGGAAGCCACCCGGAGCCAGTTATACCTTCCTACCTTGAATCCCTGAACTGACCTTGGCTTCAATATCCCCGCAGTTCCAGCCAGTAGAGGAAACCCACGATCAAGACCGCCATGGGGATCACCACGACCCAGTCGTTGACCTTGAGCAGTCGCGGCAGGGTGATGTCTCCGAAGTCCCCTTTCCGCAGGATTGCGGTTTTCATGCGGGGATAGGCGGCGGCAAAAATTCCAGTACCCATCAGGATGCCCGCCAGGCCCCCGACCAGGGCGTCAAGATACCCGTTCCCGATGGCGCCGGATATGGTTCCCGGGCAGTAACCCAGAACGGCGAATCCGATTCCGAAGATCAATCCCCCGGCCAGGCTTTTGCCCACGGATCCCTTCTTCGGGTAGAGGGAGACCCACCCCAGGGATTTCATCAGGTAGATGCCCAGCATGCCGACCACCACGGCGGAGAGCATGATGCGGATGACGGTAAAATCGGTCAGCAGCAACTGTCCGAGGATCACGTCGTAGTTCGTGGCCCCTCCCTTGTGCAGCAGGAAACCGAACAGGATGCCGAATAGCAGTCCGAGGATCCGCTGGATGCCGGGACCCATGGATTTTTGATCCGTTTTTTTGTCTGGTGTGTTCATTTCGCTTTCTCCTCAGGCCAGCACGCGAAAGATGAAATGAGCCGTGATGATCCCACCAGCGAAAAAGCTGAGGGCCGCGATCCAGCTGGAGACCGCCAGCTGCAGCGCGCCGCTGATGCCGTGACCGCTGGTGCAGCCACCGGCCCAGCGCGCGCCGAATCCCAGGATCACGCCCCCGAACAGGGCCACCAGGACGCGAAGGAGGGTGTCGTTCCCGAAGGCGGAGGCCCACAGGTCGGGGACCCACTTCAGGTGAAAATCCCCGGACAGCAAGGCGGAAATGGCCGCGCCGATGATGATGCCCACCACCAGCATCCACTGCCAGTCGATTTTCAGCTTGATTTCCTGGTAGTAGGGCCTGGATTCCACTTGTTTGCCCCGGAACATGCGCTCAATCATACCGCTGGTGCGGGCAAAACTCGTGGAGCAGGCGATGGGTTGCCGGGAAATCAGGAAACTCAGCCAGCTTAAAATTCCGATGCCGGCCCCTACCAGGTAGGGCGACCAGCGTACTTCACGCAGGAAATCCATAGTTTTCTCCTTCCCTCATGCTTCCGAGGTCCAGTGTTTTTTGACCTCGCTGAAACTCGTGAAAAATCTTGATCCATGTGGATTCGCGCAGGGCCTGCATTCCCGGGTATATCCGGCGGCGCTGTAGCCGGCCATGCCGCCGGCGAGGTTGATGACATCGTGAAATCCGTGCTGCTTCAGAATACTGGTGCCCAGGCTGGAACGATTGCCGGAGCTGCACATCAGGATCATGGTCTGCTCCGGGTTCAGCTCCCTATGGCGGGTTCGCAGATCCGCAACCGGGATGTTAATGGCGCCGTTGATATGGTTGTCCTGGTACTCTCCGGGAGCCCGTACATCCAGCAGGATGAATCCCGAAGTGCCGGAAATTTTTTTATGGAGTATTTCAGCTGATATCTGTGGCACGGTGTCGGTTTTCAAACCGGCCACCAGCCAGTTGGCCATGCCGCCGTCCAGGTAGCCGGCAATGGGGTCCACTCCCACGCGTCTTGCCCAGACAGTCGCCTCCACGGCTTGTTTGCGGTCCTCCGCCACCAACAGGATCTCCTCACCCGGCGGCAGCACCCAACCGGAGAAAATGGGGAAGTTGCCGTTCAGATCGATGTTCCAGGCTCCCGGAATATGCTGACCGCCGAAGGCCAGGTAACTGCGGGTATCCAATACCAGGGTGCCGGGATTTTTCATTCTTGCGTGGAATTGAGTCTCGGTGAATTCCTGGAGCTGTGGCATCTCCGCCAGCAGAGCCGGTCCCCTGCGATTGATATCGCTGCAACGGCGGAAATGATCCGGAGCCGGGGGCATCTCTTCAATCAGGGAACGGATGAAGTCGGCTTTTTCGGGAATCTGCAGCGTGGTGTTGAAACGGCGTTCATACCCGATCGTGGTTCGCCATTTGGCACCCATGGCCCGCCCGCACAGGGAACCGGCGCCATGAGCGGGATAGACTTCAACGTAATCGGGAAGTTTCAACAGTCGTTCGTGCAGGCTGTGATAGAGTTTTTCCGCCAGTTCAACGGCCATATCCGGAAAAAGGTCCGGTCGCCCCACATCTCCCACGAAAAGTGTGTCGCCCACGAACACGCCCACCGGGCTCTGGGAGCGGGAGGTATCTGTCAGGACATAAGAGAGGTGTTCCGGTGTATGTCCCGGTGTCTCCCATACCTCAAGCATCATGCCTTCCAGTTTGATTCGGTCCCCTTCCTTTACCGCTTCATGTGCGAATGTACATTCCGCTGCCGCGGACACGTAGATCTTTGCGCCGGTTCTGCGCGCCAGGTCCATGTGGCCGGAGACAAAATCCGCATGCAGGTGGGTCTGCAGAATATGCGTGATGGTGACACCCATGGCGCGGGCCTCGTTGATGTAGATGTCCACGTCGCGTCGCGGGTCAATCACCGCGCAGGAATCCTTGCCTGCAAGTAAATACGAACTGTGTGCGATCTTCTCCACGAAGTAATGTTTTAGTCTCATATTACCTCTCCAGTGGCATATTGCCTGATGTAAGTTTTTTTCACAAGGGGGCACCCGGATTTTGGCGCATCTTATGCAAGGGGAATGCCCCGCGGGTTTGACAACCATGGCGGGTTTGCGATATGGTGGGCATCTGATTTGCTCTGGGCTTATACTCAACCAGGCCCAAACGGAGGAGATTCAAATGAACCATTTTTGCGATATTGAAAACAGAGAAACCAAGCAACTGGCCCCCGGCATAAAGGCGC
>CAYVBC010000209.1:0-1239 GCA_964449545.1 uncultured Clostridia bacterium
CGATGCGATCGGACTACAACCCCAGGAGACGGGATCGTGACGTGACGGTGAAGGACTTTTTCGAGGAAAAAGTCGCTATTGTGTACTACTATCCCAATATGCAACCGGATATTATCGACTCCCTGGTGGAAAACGGGTATCGTGGTATTGTCATCGCCGGAACCGGTCTCGGCCATGTCAACAAACCGCTGTACCCCGCCATTGAACGGGCGGCGAAGAAAGGGGTGGCCATCTACATGACCGTTCAGACCCTGTGGGGATACGTGCACATGTTCGTGTACGATACGGGGCGGGACCTGATGAGCAAGGGGGTGATCCCCGCGGAAAACATGCTTCCCGAAGTCGCTTATATCAAGCTGGGATGGGCCCTCGGGCAGACGGAAGATCTGGAAGAAGTAAAACGGATCATGTTGACTCCCATCCGCGACGAGATAACGAGTCGTGAACCCTATAACGGATACCTCATTTTTCAGGGCGGAATCCCGGAAGTGGAAAGATTCCTGAAACGTTATCATAAATAGGTATTGAATGTTTCGCCCTTCTGTACTACGATTGGAGTACAAGATCGAAAATATTGTAAGGAGCAGAAGTGATGCGAAATGAAATGAAGCCACGTTTTTACTGGACTCTTGTACTTTTATTGGGCTTGAGCGGCATGGGTATGGCGGAACACCAGGGATGGTTGAACAACTCAATTTCCCTGAAAGTCAATTCCAGGATCTCGCTGAAATTTACCCAGGAAGTCCGCCATTCCGAGTTGACCTTCACGGAGGGGTATCTGCATAACTGGCAGGGGGGGGCGATCTGGAAATCCGGTTCCCGGACCCACCTGGCCGTTTTTTACAAACGGGAGACCGTGGACAAGCTGGATGGCAACCAGCAGGAAAATCGCTTTACCCTGGAAGGGGGCTGGAAACTTCCCCTGACCCGGAACACCAATCTCGACCTGCGCTTCCGCACGGAGATTCGGCGCTTTGAAGATCACCTCGCGGAGAACCATCTGCGTTTCCGTCTGCGCCTGCGCCTGGTCACACAAGTGAAAATCGGCGCATTGACGCTGAAACCCTTTGTGGCCATCGAACCCTTCGCGGACACCAAGGCGGACAAGATCAACCGCAACCGCATCTACCTGGGAACCGTGATCCCGTTGTCCACGCACTTGGAGTGGGTGGTGAACTATATCCGCCAGGATACCAGTGGAAAAGATCCGTTACATATCCTGAATACCGGTGTGGCGTT
>CAYVBC010000209.1:1339-3298 GCA_964449545.1 uncultured Clostridia bacterium
GGAGTGGCTGGTGGATGCCCAGGCGGGAGATGCCCGGGCCTTCGAGAAACTGGTCATGCGTTTTCAGCCCATGGTGATCAAGGTGGGCCTTGGATTCTTCCGGGACAGGGATGAAGCCATGGAAGTGCTGCAGGAGACCTTTATACGGGTATATCGCCATATCCATGATTTTGACCGTCCCGGGGGATTGAGTCCGTGGATTTATCGTACCGCGGTGAATATCTGTATTGATCGTTACCGATCGCGGCAGAAGCGGGGAGAACGGCAGCGGAACCTGATCCTGATGCATCCCGTAACCGAAGCGAAAGCCGATTCTCCGGATGAGATCCTTGAGGAAGAGGAGAGGCAACTTCGTCTTCGTGGTGCGGTGGGAATGCTTCCGGAACGGGAGCGATCCGTTTTTATTCTGAAACATTTCAACCATTTGAAATTGAAGGAGATCGCCGGGATCCTGGACATCTCCGTGGGAACCGTGAAATCCACCCATTTCCGGGCGGTAAACCACCTGCGGAAAGCCGTGGCATCCGGAGGTGCGCAATGAATATGACAGAATGCGAAAAAATTCGCGAAGAGATGGTTCTATGGCTTTCCGGAGAGATGGACGGATCCAATGTGCGTGACCACATTCAGCATTGCGATTCCTGCCGGGAGGAGTTGCGGCAGTTGCGGGAACTCATGAAAGATGTCGCAGCCGCGGAACGGGAGAATGAGGCGACAATGGCGTCGATCCACTGGGAACGAACCGCACGCAGCGTGGCTCGCGGAGCGATGACGTCTTCCAGGATCTCCGCAGGGAAAACGCTGCTCCACAGAGCCCGTTTCCCCCTGGCCGCGGCACTGTTCGGGCTGGGCCTGTTGACCGGATATCTCTTTTTCCGTGGCGGCGGGGCCGTGACAATGCCCATGGCGACTCCCGTTCAGCTGGCAGAGAGCATCCGGATCGTGGAAACGGAAATGGATCGCCGCGAAATTGTCGAATTCCTGGGAAGGACGCGCCTCCTGCTGGCGGAGTTCAACCAGCCATCTCTGAGTGAAGATGAACGTCAAGCCCTTTCCGAGAACTCCGGGAGATTGTTGCGGGAATATCGCTATCTTGCACAGAATCTCAGTGGAAGCCGACTCCAGGCGGCACGCAGTGTCCTGGAGAAGCTCTCCTGGCTCCTCACCGAGGTTGCTGGAGAATCGATCCCTTCAGCGGAACGGATTGAGGAGATGAGAGGTTTCATGGAGCGGGAACGCCTTTTGTTGAAAGTCCGGCTGGTGGAACGTGAACTGGCTGTTCCCGCGCGGGAGGTATGAGATGAATATGAAAATCAAAGTGATCATTGCGCTGCTGGCGGTTCTGTTGTCTGTGCCGCAGATGGCCTCCATTTCTCCGGACGATGGCGGAATGGAGAGGGCCAAATTGCTGTTGTTTGATAAAAACTGGAAGGAAGCATTGAGGGAGATTGATGGAGTCCTTTCCCGGGAAGAAACCCATCCCTCCGCGCGATTTTACCGGGGGCGTTGCCTGGAAAAACTGGGCCGTACACGGGAATCACTCCTGGCGTACACCCACTTTCTCAAAGGCAGGGGCACTCCCGGTTTGCGTGAGGAAGCACATATATCGATTATCGACCTGGCTTTCAAGCTGTTTACGGAGGGTGAGAAAAAATTTGCCCCGAGGATTCTGGCTTACCTTGATTCACCGAACATTGCGATCCGCTACTATGCGGCGTTGAAGCTCAGCTACCTGAAGGACAAGGAAATCGCGAACCGGGCTGTCCCGGTCCTGAAATCCGTGATTGAATCGGAGAAGGATCCGGAACTGGTGGACCGCGCGCGGATCGGATTGCTGCGAATCAACCCGAAACTGCTTCGCAGCGCGGGGAAAAAACGCGACATGGAGGATTCCATGCTGCACATCCAGGTGGTAAACCGGAAAACCAGTGAAGTGAAATTCTCTATCAGCCTTCCATT
>CAYVBC010000210.1:0-3295 GCA_964449545.1 uncultured Clostridia bacterium
TAGATGTCATTGACGAAATTGCCGGAAGCGGCCATCATGCAACTGTCCGCCGTGGACATGATGGCCGAGAAGTAGGCGGCGATCACGATTCCGGTAATTCCAACGGGAAGGGCGTACTTGATGACCATGGGCATGCCCATCTCCGGTTCCGCCCCGGGGAACAAAACACGAGCGCACATGCCGAGGATTACACCCGTAAACGCCATTACCGGGTATTCGAAGATACCGGCGATGTACCACGCCCGGCGGGCTTCCCGTTCATCACGGCAAGCGTACATGCGCTGGTACAGGGTCATGCCGATGAGCCAGATGGGGACGATGGTGACCATCCAGTTGACGAATTGAATGGCGCGGATGTTGCGCAAATCAAAGAATTCCGGATCCAGGGAGGCCATCAGACCACTGATTCCGCCTACCTTATGCAGGGCCACCGGAATGGTGAAGAGGATCAGACCGGTGAGGAGTAACCCCCACTGGATGGTGTCCGTGTAGATGACCGCTTTCAGGCCACCAATGACGGTATACAGAATGGTCACCGCCGCGATCATCACGATGGAAAACTGCAGCGGGTCCATGCCGAAGGGGGCGCTGGGGATGATGGTGGCCGCGGAAAGTTTTGCTCCCGCCAGAATCTGCGCGCCCGTGAATCCCAGGTACCCGATTCCCGAAACCAGGGCGGCCACCAGGGCCACGCGGTCGTTGTAACGCCAGCGCAGGAAATCAGGGAATGTCATCATGGAGTGAGCACGATCGATTTTTTTAATGCGCGGAATAATGAATACCGCCGTCAGCCAGGATCCCACCAGGCCGGTAAACAGCAACCAGGTGCCGGCAAGGCCCATGACGAAACCCACACCACCCAGTCCGATGGAAAACCCTCCACCCACATCCGTGGCCACGATGGAGAGGCCCACGTGGTGGGCTTTGATGGATCGGGAACCCACGTAGTAGTCTTCACTGTTGCGATTGCGGCGAAAGTGATACCAGCCTACGGCAAGGATTCCCGTCATATAGAGTGCGAAGATCAGGTAGTCAATCCAACTCAAGGATTGTCTCTCCTGTCGTGGCGGTCACTGTGGGAGGGTACCAGGGAGATGGTGTCGTTCTCATCGGCAAGCAGTTTTTCGATGCCCACTGCTTTCCATTCGTCCGCGTCTTCCAGGGAGAGCAGGAGATCACAGTTTTCACAGTCGCGGTCACAGAAAACGGGCTCATAGGAATCGGGTTCCTTGTAGGAGGTGATCACCCCTTCATAGTTGCGCAGAATCACCTTGTTGGTGGACCAGGAGATCAGGTAATTGGGCATGACGGGGATTTTTCCGCCGCCCCCGGGGGCATCGATGACGTAGGTGGGCACGCAGAAGCCGCTGGTGTGGCCGATGAGGCTTTCCAGGATCTCGATGCCCTTGCCCACTGGAGTGCGAAAGTGGGAAAGCCCTTCGGAGAGGTCGCATTGGTAGAGATAGTAGGGACGGACCCGGTTCATCACGAGTTTATGCACCAGAGAGCGCATGATGCGCGGGCAGTCGTTGACACCGGCCAGCAGGACCGACTGGTTACCCAGGGGAATGCCCGCATCGGCCAGCTTTGCCAGCGCGGTACGGGAGGAGCGAGTCAATTCACGGGGATGGTTGAAATGGGTGTTGATCCACAGGGGTTGATGCTTTTTCAGCATGGCCACCAGGTCGTCGGTGATGCGGTAGGGCAAGACCACGGGGGTGCGGGTGCCGATGCGTACCACTTCCACGTGTTCGATGGCGTCCAGTTCAGTGAGGATCCAGTCGATGCGCTCATCGGACATGATAAAGGGGTCTCCGCCGGATAGCAGCACGTCGCGTACCTGGGGGGTGCTGCGGATATAGTCCAGCCCCTTGCGGATGGTGTCGTCATCGGGGATATAGTCCACATCTCCCACACGACGTTTGCGGGTGCAATGGCGACAGTACATGGAACACATGTTGGAAACCAGGAAGAGAACCCGGTCAGGGTACCGGTGGGTCAGGCCCGGAACGGGACTGTCCTTGTCTTCGTGCAGGGGGTCGGCCATATCGTGGCGGGATTTCTGCAATTCAGCCGGATTGGGGAAAGCCTGGCGGCTGACGGGATCGTTCTCGATATTTTCCGTATCGATGAGGGAGAGGTAATAGGGGGTGATGGAGAGAGGAAATTTCTTCAGGGTCTCCTCGATTTTTTTCCTTTTTTCAGGAGGGAATTTGACTTCCAGTAGTTTTTCAAAGGTTTTCAGGTCGCGTACGGAATGTTTCAGCTGCCATTTCCAGTCTCTCCATTGCTTGAGGGTGGCGTTTTCGTCCACCATGGCGGATATGGCTTGTTGTCTCGGGGATAATCTAGTCATAATGACTCCTTGACTGTGTCGGGGACTTGCTTTATCGGCTCATCACGAAGAGAGCTGATATCTGCCTGTGGGGCCAGGATGGGCGAGGCCTCAAGGTGTTCCGCATCCATCATTTCCACGATCCGTTCCAGCGAGGCGACAATAGCGGCCTGCTCCGTTTCCGGAAGACGGCGTAAGGCCTCGGAAAGACGATCCTGGAGGAGCAGGGGGGCATTGCGGGTGAGTTCCACTCCCGTGGACGTGGCGCGAAGAAAAACATGGCGACGGTCACTGCCACTGCGTTCCCGGCGGATCAACTCACGGGCCTCCAGGCGATCCACGATGCCGTTGACGGTGCTGGGGCCCAGGGAGACCGCGGTGGCCAGGCTCTTGAGGTTTATGGGGCCTTCGCGCTCAATGGTCAACAGGCAGAGAAGCTGGGGAGCGGTGATGTTAAACAGGGAGTACAGGCGGCGGGAATGGATGTCCACCGCGCGGATGATGCGCCGCAATGATACAAGCACGCGCATTCCCTTGTCTTCGAAGAAGGCGTCCCGGTTGTCTGATTCTGTCATGTTTTGCCGGGCCGATGAGGAAGTATGTGGTGTTTTCATTGCGTTGGCTCTCTTTATTGCATGGAAAAGATTTCATGTGAAATGATTCTATCACGAATCATTTCAGTTGAAATTATATCCCCGAACCCATGAAAAGTCAAGGGCAGGGGGAAGGGGAACTGAGGTGTCAGGTGTCAGGTGGCCCACCTTCGCCAAAGCTTCCGTCTTCGCTGAAGCTTCGCCGGACAAGTCGCCGGACAGGCAGGAAGGCAGGGGAACTGAGGTGACAGGTATCAGGTGACAGGAAGGCAGGGATTGAAGGATTTTGTTTCGGTCATTTAAATTTGGATCATTGGGATTTGTTTGGGATTTAGGATTTCGAATTTCGGATTTGAGAAAAGGTGAC
>CAYVBC010000211.1:0-3287 GCA_964449545.1 uncultured Clostridia bacterium
TATCCGCTGCTGACCCGGGTGCGGCCCTTTTCCCATTCCAGCATCCCATGGGCTTCGGTTTCGCTGATGCCGATGTTGGACAAAAGAAAGGGATAGAGATCCGTGCCCAGGTTGCGGGTGAACTGGAAGGGGGAAAGAAATATATAGCGTTCGGCGAAAGAGGGGAAAAGCTGAAAAAGGCTGTAGCCGTATTGCAACTGGCGATTGGCGAAGACGGGAAAATCCGGATCCACGGACCAGCCGTGGCCCAGCAGGCTGAATCCACCGGGCAGGGCGATGCGGGCGCCCGCGAACCAGGCTTCGCGGGATTCCGATCCGGGATCCTTACCGGAGGCGTATTCCCCCATGAGGGCCGTTCCCGGCAGGTCCAGGTTCAACCCCGCGGTGAAGATGCCGCGTCGCTGCTGCCAGCCATCGGTCAGGTCCAGGCCCTTGTCCGCGTCGGCCAGGTAGGAAACATGGAGTGTCAGCGGACGCAGCGGGCGCAGGCTGGCGCGGATTCCTCCCAGCATGCGGGTGAAGCTTCCTGCCAGGGATTCAAACTGGTAGGTGGCCAGCAGGGAAACGGGGTTTCCCAGGTCGTCGAATGCGAAGATCGGTCGGGTGAATATGATGGCCCCGCGGTCGTAATCGATCTGGTAGTCGCGGTTGCGCACCAGCGGGGTTCGTTTGACTTCCACCGACGGGTCGCTGGCGCTGCGGGAGACCAGAAAGAGTATTTCACTGCCGCGGAGGATGGGCGCGTCGCGGAAATAGTAGGGCCCGGAACCGGAATCCACGGGCAGTTCATCCACTCCGGTCTCTCCGCGGGAAACACCCGCCAGGATTTCAACCGCGGCGCGTGGAGCCTGGTATCCAGCCACGACTCCGCGAAACGGGTGGGTGAAGCGGCTGAATATGGAGTCAGCGAAAACACCGGTGCGATAGTCCCCCACCGACAGGTACGCGTGCTTCGCCCGGGCGGTGAAAAGGAAATCGAGAGGGGGTTCGCTGATGCGGTTTTCGGGGTCGTAATTCAGAAATCCCCCGACTTTCCAGCGGCCGTCCCCGAGGGTGCCGTCCAGGGTAAAGGAAGCCCGCTCCCGGGTGGAAAGATCCGCCGGCAGGCCGAGATCGCTGTAGCGGAAGCGGATGGCGTCTCCTTTCACGTCGGCCCAGTTGAGGCGCAGCATGCCCACGCCCATGAGAAAAAGGCGATCTTTTTTCTTCGCGGTAGCGGATTTATTTTCATCGGATCTTCCGGTATTTTCGGGCGGTCCGGAACATGCGGCAAAAATAAGTATTGAGGACAGGAGCAATGCCCGGATGAAAAAATGGTTGGTGAAGGAAGATCGTTTTAGTGCGTTTTTATGACCATGGTTTCCCAAATGATGCCTCCGCCGGGATTTGATGATGAACCTCGATTGATAGGATACATATAGAATAAAGTTTTTTTCTAAAAAAAACAACAGATTCGGGATAAAATCAGGTGCACTGATTCCATGGGTATCGCCCCTGAGATAATCAGTCTTTCAAAGGGGTATCCGGGATTAATCGTAGGCCAGCTGGATCTCCCGGGCTTCTTCCATCAGCGGGCCCGCCAGTTCCTTCATGTTCATTGAGTTCCAGAAGTTCAGCTGTTCGTGAATCTTCGTGTACTTGTCCGGAATGGGATGGGTACCCACCACCACTGGGATCTTGTATCGGGTTTCGATGAATTGCTTGAACTGGCGGATGCGCGGGCAGGGGGGGTACCCCACCACCAGGCCGGTGGCCAGGTGGATGGCTTGCGCGCCGTTGCGGATCATCTCTTCCGGAACGTATTCGATGTTGCCTCCGGGGCAACCGCCGCAATAGGAGTATCCCACCAGTTCAAGGGGTTCGTCCGCCGGATAGATGGAAAATCCGCCCACCCGCTCGCGCATGGAGCGCAGGCATTTGCCGCCGCCGCAGTTCTGGTACCGTCCGCATATGATGATTCCGATCCGCATGATTTCCTCCTGAAAAGATGTCTCCCGGGGTTCTGCCGGGGCTGTTTCAACCTTACTCCCAAACACATGGGAGTGTCAAATTCCCGGCTTGTGTTTCCCCTTTTGAACTGGTAAAGTGATTTTCGGGCCGGATGGTTAAACGCCCGCCATGGAGGTCATATGAAAAACAGAGCTATTAATGTCATGCTGGTATCCCTTATGGCTTGCGCCACCCTTCTCTCCGCGCCGCGCAAGGAAAAAAAGCAGCCGGAACCGTATCAGTTCAAGCTGACGCATAAGATCCCCCATACCGCGGTGAAGAACCAATATCGAACGGGAACCTGCTGGTGCTTCGCCACCGTTTCATTCGTGGAGTCCGAGGCCATGCGTAAGGGCGCTCCCGAACTGGACCTGTCCGAAATGTTTGTGGTCCGTCACACCTATCCGCGGAAGGCGGACAACTATGTGCGCCTGCATGGCACGGCCAATTTCGAGCAGGGGGGGCAGAGCCATGATGTCATGGAGCAGATCACCCGCTTCGGCATCGTGACCGAGGCTGATTATTCCGGGATGCGCATCAACGAAAAACGCCACAACCACGGCGAGATGGTTTCCGTGCTCCATGGAATGGTGGAGGGAATCATCAAGCGCCGCGGCAGCCGCGTCACGCCGCGCTGGCGGGAGGCGTTTTCCGCGGTACTGGACGCCTACCTGGGCACTCCGCCGGAGAAGATCACCCATGATGGACGAGAGATGACTCCCGTTGAATTCGCCCGCGACGTGGTGAAATTCGATGCCGGCGAATACGTGGAGCTGACCTCCTATTCCCACCACCCCTTCTGGACCCGCGTGCGCCTCCAGATTCCCGACAACTGGACCGCGGACAGCAACTACTGGAATATCCCCATGGAAGAGATGATGAAGGTGATTCATCATGCCCTGAAGAACGGCTACTCCGTGGCCTGGGACGGGGACGTGAGCGAGCATTTCTTCTCCTCAAGGGACACCGGTTTGGCCCTGGCCCCGGAAAAGGAATGGGATGATATGACCCGCAAGGAGCGCAAAGACAAACTGACCCAGCCGATCGCGGAAAAGACCGTTACCCAGGGCATGCGTCAGGAGACCTTCGAAAACTTCACCACCACGGATGACCACCTCATGCACATTGTGGGCCTGGCCAAAGATCAGCGGGGGAAAGTGTTCTACTGGACCAAGAACTCCGGTGGCACCGTGGATCGCAAATACGGTGGATATGTCTATATGTCCGACCCCTATGTCCGTCTGAAGACCATATGCATCATGGTTCACCGGGACGCGATACCCGAGGAGATCCGCGCA
>CAYVBC010000212.1:0-3285 GCA_964449545.1 uncultured Clostridia bacterium
TGGAAGCCGCCCTCTTTCCCCCAAAACCTTCAGACGGATATTGTGCTTCTTCAGGAGTTCCGCCTTCAGTTCCAGATTGTCGTACAGCATGCCCATCAACGCGTTGACCTCCCTGGAAGGACGCTTCCAGTTCTCACTGGAAAAGGTATACAGGGTCAGATAGGGAATCGAGAGGCGCGCGTTCAATTCGATAATCAACCGCGCCGTTTCAGCGCCCCGGCGATGACCTTCGATGCGCTCAAAACCACGGCTCCCGGCCCAACGGCCATTCCCGTCCATGATTACGGCCACATGTTTGGGCATTCGCCCGGAATCCAGATCCGCCAGCAAAGCGGCTTCATGACTTCCGGGTGAAACAAGGTCTCCCATTTCAGCCAGCATGGAGAGATTATATGTCCTGGCACGGGGATTTGTCAATCAGATCCCCGTGCCCGGCTCCAGTCAAAATTTCATGGGAAATCGATTATGTTGACTTTCCCGGTCATTTTATTTTAAAATGGATTCGTATTCAAATCCGCATAATTGCGATACAAATGGTCGGTAACTAATGGAAGGCTTCAACAAATTCACATTTGATTACTCCAAAGGCGATATCATATTCACTGAGGGAGATGAACAGGCAAATTTTTTCATCATCAACAAAGGCCGTGTTCAACTGAAGTTGAATCGCAACAACCTCATCCTCACCACCCTGGCGAAAGGTGACTTTTTCGGTGAAGAGAGTCTGAATCCCGGTCAGGACGCCATGTTCACCGTTGAAGTCATTGAAGATGCGTCCATTATCAAGATCCCCTATCCCGCTTTAATCGACATGATGAAGAAAAGCCGGGATATCTCCCTTAAAATTCTTAAAAAGCTTTCGGAAAAGAACCTCAAGATCCTGGATTACCTGTTCAATATGAAAGCGCAGGACATCACCAGTGATGAGGGTCGCAGTGACACGGAGCCTCCTGAAGAGGAGGTCGCGGTGGCGGATCAACTGGATGCCTCCATCCACGCCTACCTGGTGATCCAGAGATCCAATCGTGTGGTTCAACTGACCCGGAAGATCACTTTCCTGGGTCGCCGCGATTATACCAGCGGTTTCTCGCCGGATATCGATCTCACCAAGGAAGACGAAGAAAAGTATATTTCACGCAAACACGCCAAGATTCAATATGCCAATGAACGCTTCTATGTTTCCGAAGAACCGGGCGCCATCAACGGAACATTTCTCAACGGGGAGCGCCTCAAGACAGGCGTTAAATACGAATTGAACAACGAAGATGAGATGACCTTGTGTCACCTCAGCTGCGTGTTCAAAGCGTAGTTCTTCACCGGGTATCCCGTACACCCGTCTCCCCGCAGATTAACCACTGCTGAATCATATCCAGGTCAGCGGGAGACGTAATTTTCATATTGCGCTCGTCACCATCCACGACGGCAATGGGAATATTCATGGTCATTTGAACCAGGCTGCAATCATCCGTCGCATCCACGATTCCCCTCTTTCGCGCAATGGAATGCGCGTCACGGATCACCTCCGCCCTGAAACCCTGGGGAGTCTGAACCCTTCCGAATTCATCGCGATTCGGGAAACCCGTCACCATACCGCCGCGGGCAATACGCACAAGGGTATCGTTGACCGGAACCACGGGCGTCACGGCGTCATGCATGGATAAAGCCGTGATCAGACGGTCAAGCAGATCCCCCGGCACAAGGGGGCGAACCGCGTCATGGATGAGGACATGGGTGGAGCTTCGTTTCGCCTCGTCCACACCCGCCGCGGAGGACTGCTGACGGGTTTCCCCGCCGGCAACCACCCGTAACCCCGCGTCCCATGGCCAGCCCTCCAGAGACCGGATCCAGGCGATCCGGTCCCGTGGAAGCACCAGGAGGATCTCTTCTGTCCCCGGGCAATTCAGAAAAGACTCAATGGTATAAAGCAGGATGGGCTTCCCATGGACTTTTCGGAACTGTTTCGGTTCCTCGCCCCCGAAGCGAATCCCCCGCCCCCCACCAAGGATGATTGCTGACAGCTTCACTCCCACCTCCGTGACACGGAAATATCCGATTTAACCGACATTCCGATTATACTCAATCCCGTTGTCGGCCTCAAGAGAATCAGCGTGGATATTCCGTTGACAACCGGAGGTGAATCGTGTTAAAATCGCCTTTCTGGAGGATTTCATGAAGAAAGGTATACACCCTGAATATAAGGAATGCACCGTAGTCTGCGCCTGTGGCAACTCCTTCAAAACCCGCGCAACAGTGGAAAATATTGAAGTGGAAATCTGTTCCAGCTGCCATCCCTTCTACACGGGCAAGCAGAAATACGTGGATACCGAAGGCCGGATCGAGAAGTTCAAGAAAAAGTATGGCTACACGGAGCAATGACTCCCTCCTGACCTGCCTGCATCACCTTCACGAAAAAGTCAACCAACTGACGCTGCGCCTGTCGGATCCTGACATCGTCTCTCAGCAGGACACATACCGGGAATTGTCAAGGGAACTTTCCATCATCAAACCCGTGGATGACCTCTACCTTCAGCTGAAGGACCGTCTGAAGCAGAAGGAAGAAGCAGAGGAGATATCCGATACCGACGACGATCCGGAATTCGCCGAGCTCGCGAAACTGGAGATCGAATCTCTCTCTGCGGATATCATTCGAATCGACGCGGAGATCCGTCACCTCCTGGTCACGGACCAGGCAACGGACCACCGGAATGCCTACCTGGAGATCCGCGCCGGCGCGGGCGGCAATGAAGCCTCACTTTTTGCCACGGACCTGCTGCGCATGTACCATCGAGTCGCCGAGCGACGCGGTTGGAAGGCCGAAGTCATCTCTACGGCCTATTCCACCATCGGCGGCATCAAGGAAGTCATCCTGCACATACGCGGCAAGGAGGTTTTTCGCAACCTGAAATTCGAGAGCGGGGTTCACCGCGTGCAGCGTGTACCCGTTACCGAATCCAGCGGCCGGATCCACACCTCAACGGTCACGGTGGCGGTACTTCCGGAAGTCAAAGACGTGGAGATCTCCATCAATCCCAAGGATATCCGCATCGATACCTACCGCGCCTCCGGGTGTGGCGGACAGCATGTCAACAAAACGGAATCCGCCATCCGCATCACCCATTTCCCTTCGGGAGTGGTGGTCACCTGCCAGGATGAATCCTCCCAGCATAAAAACCGGGATAAGGCCATGAGCGTGTTGAAATCCCGCCTGTATGAGCATGAGCGATCAAAACGGGAAAACGATATCGCCAGTGACCGCCGTTCCCAGGTGGGCTCCGGAGATCGTTC
>CAYVBC010000213.1:0-3277 GCA_964449545.1 uncultured Clostridia bacterium
GTACCAGCGTCGCTGGTCCGGAATCCACGAATGGTATCTCTATCCCTGGACCGGTCCGCCTCCACCCGGAGTCCGTGCCGAGCACCTGGCATTGTCGGATATTCTGAAAGCCCTGATCGGAGGACATTATGCTTCGCAGTGAATGTCGTCGCGTGTTCAAGGACCTGCTATTGCTGGGTCTGGTCTTTTCCGCGCTCGCCGCCGGCTGTGCCTGGACGGATAAAGCCACCTCCCTGACTCCCACTCTTGAACTGGTGCTTCTGCTCTTCTCCGCCTACATGGGCTGGTCCCTGCTGGACCGGGAACGTCAGGACGGCTCAGTTGAATACATACTCTCTCTGCCCCTCTCCCGCTGGGGAATACTGGGGCGTAAACTGTTTCCACGACTCATCGCGACCCTGATCCCGCTTGGGGCATACCGGATGCTTCACGCTGCCCTGAATCTGCCCGGCATCCTGGATCCATGGCAGCTGACCGCCGTATATGCCGCTTTCTTCCTCATTGGTCTTTCTCTCTCTCTATCTCTGAGCAACTACATTTCCGCCCTCTTTTTCATCCTCCTCATCCACCCCGGGCAGATCATGCTCATGAAGCTGGCGGACCCCATCCTTCCACTGTCGAACGCCATTGAATACGCAGGAATAACGGCGATCGCTCTGGCGCTCCTCTTCGTGATTCTCTTCCGCACCTGGGACATCCGCCCCGCTTCCGTGTTTCACCGCCGATTCCTTCCCCCCGCTCTCCTCACCATCCTTCTGGTCCCGTTTCTGATCTTCATGGCCTACGGGCGCAGCTGGGGGGTCTATTATCTTTCCGGAAACAACACCCTGATCCGCGCCGCCTGCGGACGCAGTGAGGCCGTGAGCGGCAACCATTCCTGGCGGTTTTCCAAATGCATGACAACATTACAGGAAACCAATGACGGCCACCTCTACCTGGCCACCCGGGTATTGAAAAAAGGTTCGCCCTGCCGCATCACCGGGCTCATGCGCTTCAGTCCCCGGAATGGATCCTGGCAACAGGTGGCGCCACTGCCCGAGGGTTGGCGCCTGCTGGTCGGAGCCCAGGGGGAAACCGGTGCCCGCGTGGGGAACCGGCACTACTTTTCAATGATCAGTGAAAGGGACCCCGGAAAAGCCGCGATCCTCGAAGTGGAGGGGGTGAACCTGCGACTGCTGCCCCTGGATGGCGAAATATCGCACACGTGGTTCGCCGTACTCATCGTGTCGGATCCGGGCGACCGGTTTATCCTGCAGATCAAAGACACCATATGGAAATGGTCTCCCGGCAGTCCACCCGTAGAATTGTTTTCCGGGGACGAAATCGCGGCCTGGAAAGAACGGATCATGGTCATGGATGAAACCCAGTTTCGAATCTTCCGGCTCTCCGAAGAGGGACTGGAAGAAGAACTGCAACGACCTGGAGCGGCCCAATGGGTGCGGCGCTGGGGAAGCAGTCTGAGAGCTCGCCACGTGTTGTTCCGCCAGGGTGGAAAAGTCCGGCATGTGGACCTGGAATTCCCGGAACCCCGAACTCTTGAGCTGGACATCACGCCCATCAGTTACGCGCACGGACCGGAAGGGTTGACCGTGGTCAGCCGAGATGAGGAGCGGTTGCGCATCGATACCTGGAATCAGGGCAAACCGTCCACCCGCTACTGGAAACCCTCCCTGGATTTCCGGGTGGTCGGCGTCTATGACTCCGGCATCGTGGTATTCAACTCACGCCATTTCGAGGTGCATCGATTCGAGTAAACTTTATATAGATCAACAATCCTGAAAAAAGCCCGACTTCTCCCTGACAGGAGACCTGCGCCCGGAAACGGGAGTCGGAGCCGACGGGATACAGGAGGAACACATGAAGTATCACACGGTAAAATGGCTGGTTTTCATGATGATGATCCTGGCCATGTTCTCTTTCACCTGGGCCGGAAATATCCATAAGGCCGCGGCCGCCGGAGACATGGACACGATTCAGAAGATTCTGAAGAGCGATGCCGGGGTGGTCAACGCCCTGGATGAAAAGGGCCGCACCCCGCTGCAGATCGCGGCCCTGGAAGGCAAAACCGAAGTCGCGACGCTGCTGCTGAAGAAAGGCGCCAAAGTCAATCACCATGCCGCCGGGGACCAGGAACGCACGGCCCTGCACTATGCCGCCTGGAAAGGGCACACCGATACCGTCCGTCTGCTGCTGGAAAAAGGGGCGGATATCCAGTCGCCCGAAGTGGATGGAGAAACCCCTCTTCACTATGCCGCCGCGGGCAACCTGGATACCATTCACCTGCTGCTGAAAAAGGGAGCGAACCTCAACAGTGTCAGCACCATCGGCACCACACCCCTTTATTACGCTGTTCTGCGTGATAAAGAGGAAAACGTACGTTTATTTCTGAAAAAGAAAGCAGACACAAGGGCATTTAGAAAAAATGGTCCCACCCTGCTTCACCTGGTAGCAGGCGGTGATCTTCCCGTGGATATCCTGTCCAGCCTCCTGGACAGCGGAATCGACGTGAACACAAAAAGCGGTCCCGGTTACACGGCGCTGCATTACACCATTTTTCGCAATCGACTGGAAAAAGCCGCCATACTGCTCAAACGGGGCGCCGATCCGAATCAAGTCACCCAAGAGGGTCAATCCGCTCTTGCAATGGCCGCCCAGAGGGGATGCGTGAAAATGACAGCCCTGCTGCTCAAGTCCGGCGCCCGGACCGACACCGTTCATAAGGCCAGCGGCGCCACCCCCCTGACCGTGGCCTCCGAGTTTGGCTATGGCGAGATCGTGAACCTGCTGATCCAGGCCAAAGCGGATGTGAACCACAAGGACAAAAACGGCTACACTCCGGTGCAATACGCGTTCAAACACGGGCACAAACATTGCGCCAAGGTTCTCCTCAACGCCGGAGCAAAGAAAAGGGAAAACATGAAGGGACGTTTCGGTCCCTCGCCGCTGTTGAAAAAGGAGTTACAGGAGGCCCAGGCACTGGTATGGTACCTGGGTCACTCCGGCTGGGCCATCAAGACCCGCAACCACCTGATGATTTTTGACTACTTCAGCCCCTATCCCCTTCCGGATGACCCGCTGCTGGCCAACGGCCACATCAATACCGAGGAGATCAAAGATCTCACCGTCACGGTTTTCGTCACCCATGGCCACCAGGACCATTACTCCCCCGGAATTTTCGCATGGCGCAAGGCCATTCCCTCCATCCACTACCTGATGGGCTTCGAACCTGAAACCAGTGAAAAATACACCTTCCTGCCGCCACGCAAAAGCATCAAGG
>CAYVBC010000214.1:0-3259 GCA_964449545.1 uncultured Clostridia bacterium
AGCGGCTCGTTCAGGATCTGCAGGCATATACGGGCGATCCTCCAGGAAGCGGCGGTGTGGGAGCTGGAGGGTCCCCGCATCACCGGGCCGATCACTTCGTTGAATATGCTGGAAAAACTATTCATAAAACCGGATTTCCTCGCCAAATCCCAGTTCCCGGGATTTCTGAAAGATCCTGTCGGCCACCGCCAGGTCCTGGATGGCGGTGCCGACACTCTTGAACAGGGTGATTTCCGCGGGGGTCGTTCTTCCTGCGATCTTTCCCGCCACCAGCTGGCCGATCTCGCCGCGAATCTCTTCATTCAGGTTTCCAAAGAGTTCAATGGCCTTGACCAGGTCGCCGCTCTCTTGAATACACGCCCTTCTGTCATCGAGGAAAACCCGCGAAGATAGAATCAGTTCCGGGTCCAGCTCCTGCATATGGGGCTTGAACGAACCGATGGCGTTGATGTGAGTCCCCGGCCGGATATGTTCCCTGCTGAACAGCGGCTGGGTGGAATTGGTGGCGGTACAGATCACATCCACCTCCTCTAGCACCGAGAGGTCATCGGTGATCCCCATTTCCGCCGGGATTCTCTCCGCCGTCTCTCTCAGGAAAGTTTCCGCCCGGTCTCTCGAGGTATCGAATATCCATATCCGTTCAATATTTCGCACTGTGCAGACCGCCTCCAACTGGGTGCGCCCCTGGACTCCACAACCGAAAACAGCCAGGTTCCGGGATTCCTTCCGGGAAAGCAGATCCGTGGCAAGCCCGCTGGCGGCACCGGTGCGCAGGGCGGTAATATACTCTCCGTCCATCATGGACAGGAGTTCACCGGTCCTGTTATCGAAAAGCATGACAATCCCGGTAATGGTGGGCACCCCTCGAACAGGTCCCGTATTTCGCTGGGAGAGGATCTTCACTCCCGAGGTGCCCGGATCCACTGAAAAGGCCGGCTTCATCAGGAAAGTCAGTCCTCCGTCGGGTGAATCAACCATGTATCGTTCCGGTACGACAATGGTACCGGCAAAGAGACCGGCAAAGGCGCCGGCCATGCACTCAATGGCCTCGCCCATGGTGAAGTGGGCCGCCATCTCCCCTCTCCGGATCAGGATGGTAGCCGATCTATGGGGTGTCTTTCGGTAAGGATCGTTCATCGGCTGATGGGATTATCCCCCGCCCGCGTCGGCCCACTGAGGAGACCGACGCGGCAGCGACCATGGACAATGACTGACCGGCAAACCCATTTGAACCATATATGGATTGTAGGATTGAACCATTGCTTAGTCAACCATTCCGAGGGAATCTCCCCGGAGGGTGGCAGGCTTTGAATGAAGGAGAGGAACCTGGATATTGCCGCAGGAGCGAGTATGCAAGGCTGCGAAGTGTCAAATTGTCAAGAACCGTCCCCTCCCTTCCCCAGTTTTTTCTTCAAAGACAATGGGCACCTGATCAAGCGCGGCAAGATAGGCTTTTTTATCAAAGCGATGGGTTTAGGCCTGATTTCACACAGGGGAAACGCACCGGAATCCAATGGAAAGGATTTTTATCAATTTGACCGTAAGGGCGACCCCCTTCACTTCAGGACATTTGCGTACCGCCTACAAGTACCCCAGGGATTCGAGCAGGAGGCGGGCCTTTTCCCGCTCCGCCGCGGGGTCCAGATTGCCGCGGACCTTGCCGGCATGTTCCAGCAGCAGGGGACGATTGCGGCGGCGGAAACCCTGCAGGCGGGAGAAAAGTCGCCGCACCACATCAGGATGGTCAGCCGCCACATCGCGGCCAGCGGCCGGGTCCGACACCAGGTGGTGCAAGGTGAAACGGATTGCCTCCCCGCGCCGGTCCACCACCAGTTGAAACCCGCCGCTCAATAGGCCGTCCACTTCCAACCACTCCTCAAGCACATTGGAAAAATAGTCAAAGTATACATCCCGATCCTGCAGGGTCTTACGCCTGAAGGCCGCTGCGTAACTGCAGCCCTGCATGAAAGAGGTTCCGGTCACGGAAAACATCTCAACCAGTGTGGGCGTCAGGTCCAGATGAGAAACCACTGTGGGCACCCGCATTCCCCGGGGAATTCCGGGGCCGGAAAACACCAGTGGAACCCGCACGAGGGGCGGATGCACCGCCCGGCCGTGCCCGTACATGTCGTAATCTCCAAGGCACTCCCCGTGATCCGCGGTAAATACCACCAGGGTATGCTTACGCAGTCCTTGCGCTTCCAGTGCACGCAGGAGAGCGCCCACCCGGAAGTCCACCGCTTCCACCTCCGCCCGGTACAGGGCGGTCAGGTAATCCTTCTCCGGTATTGTCAGGCGGTTGTTGTCCAGACGCCATCGCAGTTCCGCGTCCTTGGGATTGGAATAGAAATCCCCGGGCCGGGGAAGGTGACCAGCCGCTGCGTCCACAGCGGCCCGGAAACGGGGGGCCGGATTGTAGGGGGCATGGGGGTCGAAAATCCAGGTGAACAGGAAAAATGGCTTGCGGGGGTCGGCATTCAACAGGAAATCCAGGGGGCCGAACAGGGCGGCGAAGGCGGAGTCTTCCGCGTGAAAGTCCAGACGGGTTTCAACGGCCTCCCGAGCCGCGGGCGTCAGCCCTTTGCAACCGGGCAGGCGGTCAAAGCCCTGCAGCAGGTTGCAGACCCGCACCAAGCCGTTCTCCATGGAAACCCGGGTATCCACACCCCGATCCTTCAGGACTTCCGCCAACATGCGCACACCGTCCCCGACACGGAAGAAGGCGCTGGGAACCCGCTTGTCCAGATAATCCAGATACACCATGCGGTGATCGAAGGTAAAGGTGCGGGCATAACAGCCTGTCAGCATGGACACCGCCGAGGGCATGGTGGTGGGAGCCGTACTGTAGGCGTTGTCAAACACCGTGCCTTCCCGAACCAGGCGGTCGATGTTCGGGGTGTACGCCGAGCCGCCATAGCAACCCAGCACATCCCGTCGCAGGGCGTCCGACACGATCAGCACCAGGTGCCGCGGTCGCCGGGGGCTGGCGCACCCGGCGACCCATACCGCCGCCAGACATACCGCCAGGAACCGCGCCGTCCATTGAAATAGTCTCCCCGTGGGAAATTCGGGTTTGCCTGCCGCCTTCCGTCTAAAAAACAGGGACGGTACTTGACAATTTGACATTTTCAACCAATAGAGCTGTACACATTCAGCCATCCACGCCAGAATTCCGGATCGCACAAATTGTCAAGAACCGTCCCCTTCCCTTTTATCTGTCTTTCAACTGCTGAATAACCCGTTTTAGATTGGCTTCATA
>CAYVBC010000215.1:0-3226 GCA_964449545.1 uncultured Clostridia bacterium
ACCACGTTCTTCAGACGACGGATGTTAAACACCTGGCTGGCGATCTCGCTTTTGCGGGAGACACCATAAATGCTGATATTTTTTCGAGAGACCAGTTGCGCCGTCCTGGCTTCTGAAACGTACTTGGATTTCAGATGCTTGGGGTAGATGACGGCGATATTCTCCACCTCGGGGATGGCTTTTTTGATGATAAAGCTGATCTGTGTGATGGTCTGTGCGTGAACCATGGGGCACACAAGCAATAGAATCGATAAAATAAAAGCAGTTTTCTTCATATTATCCTCTCGTCAGCAGTCTATGGAAAATGTATAGCAGTAGAAAATAAAAGTCAACAGTACATAGAGGGCATTATCCGGATTTTATCTTAACCGGCTACTTATTAAAGCGAAAGTGAACGATTTCGCCATCCTGAACCCGGTAATCGCGGCCTTCCAGGCGCAACACGCCCTCATCCTTTGCCCTGGCAAAGCTGCCTGCTTTCAGGAATTCATCCCAGGCGATGGCTTCGGCGCGGATAAATCCCTGCTGGATATCGCTGTGAATCTTTCCCGCGGCCGTCCACGCGCTGTCACCGGAATTGATGGTCCAAGCTTTTGTCTCATCATTGCCCACCGTGAAAAAGGATGCCAGGTTCATGAGTTCGTAGCTGGTCTGGATAAATCCATCGCGGATGTAGGTGTAATCCTTCAGACCGTATTCCTCCTGAAAGAGGGCGCGTTCACTCTCCTCCAGTTCCAGGAGCTCGGTTTCCATGCGCCCGCAGAAGATCTGGGTGGTACAGTGGTTGACGGGGGGGCGTTCCAGTGAGAGATGTTCCGAGTAGCGGTCTTCGTCCGTGTTGATCAGGTGGAGCAGGGGTTTTTGTGAGAGAAAAGAGAACCCACGCACCAGGCCCTCCTGGGCTTTTGAAAAAGGGTACTGCCGCAGGGGGAGCCCGTTTTCCAGGTGCTCCTGGAGTTTCAGCATAAGGCTTAACTCCTCTTTCAGTTCCTTGGTGGCTGTGCGGCGAATGTCCGCTTCAAGCCGTTCCCTCCGTTTGTCGATGGAGAGGAAATCCACGGCGATCAACTCCGATTCCATGGCATCCATGTCTCTTTCAGGAGATATCGATCCGGCGGGGTGGGGGATTTCCGGGTCGTGGAAGCCCCGTACAATGTGGACAAGTCCGTCTCCACGGCGAAGCAGATCCACGAAAGTACTGCTTTTCACCTCTCCATAGCTCATGGCCCCGGCATCAAGATACTCGATCTTTGCGTACACCGGGGGCGTTTCGAACAGGTCCGCGAGGCGCTTCAGCCGCGGGTCAGGGACATCCACCACGGCCTTGTGAAATTCATTGAGGGAAGAGGAGAACTTGGATATCTCCACCTGCTGATCGGTCAGCAGGTTGAACAGAAGTGTTTTACCGGTTTTGGGGTATCCGAAAATGGTTAATATCATGATTCAGTATACTGTAAAGAGGTTGAGACTTCAAGACTTCGGGATTACTGGAGCAGTGAATTCATATTGAAGCTGGCTCCCTTGAAGAAGAACAGCTCAAGGGAATGGTAAAGAAAATATACGGAAAATCCAAGCAGAATGTAGCCCAATGCCTTGATGATTTTCCCGGTACGGGATGGGCTGAACATGGCTTTCATTCGCGAGGTGATGAATATGATCAGTGAAAAATACGCCAGGGCACCGAGAATGACAACCACGAAGAAAATGACTTCATAGCGCAGTTCCATGGGTATGAAAATCTTCACACGGCGCAGGAAAGAGAGACACACCATCCAGGATACGATTCCCAGCGGATTGACCAGGACCATGGTCAGCCCTTTCAACAGAGACCAGCGTTTGCGGGGAATCCGGCTGGCGAGCTCCTCTTCCTTTTTTTCTACGAAATTGGAATCGCGGATCGCGATGAGCCCAAGGACCGCGGTGATGATGGTGGTGAACAGGAAGAAGGAGGCTTCCATGTATCTGGAGGACATGAATGGCGATATGCCGAAAAACGCGCAGGTGGCCCAGACCGCATCTCCCATGGCGGCACCCAGCGCCAGGCTGATGGCCTGCGGATAGTGCTTTTTCAGGGCCTGGTGCAGGATCTCAATGTTGACCGGACCGATGGGAATGCATAGAAAAAAAGATATAAAAAAACAGGCGATGAAAAAGAAAATGATGGGGATCATGAGAAGTGATTGTAGCAGATGGACAGGAAAAGTCAACTTGGTTTCGGTGGAAGCAGGGGGATGGAGGTGAAACCAATGCCGGGAGCGGGAATCGAACCCGCACAGGGAATTCCCCGAGGGATTTTAAGTCCCTTGCGTCTGCCAGTTCCGCCATCCCGGCACGTGCAGACTTTACCACAGGAGGGGTCGAATTTTCAAGCGTTCACCGGAACGGAAACAACCGGGTTCCGGTTTCATCCGGAATCCCGGGGCGGGTCCGGCTCCCTTGATTTGAATTGACAAATACGCTAAACTGCAAAAAAGAGGATAATGATGACGCAACTGGAACAAGCACGAAACGGAAATCTGACAAAGGAAATGAAACAGGTCGCTGAACTGGAAGTATTGGAACCCACTCAGTTGCGGAACCTTGTGGCGGAAGGGAAAGTCGTTATTCCCGCGAATCACCGTCACAAAAACCTGCAGCCCATTGGCATCGGGCGTGGACTTCGAACCAAGGTGAATGCCAATATCGGCACATCCGGTGACTTCCCCGACCTGGCGGGGGAACTTGAAAAGCTGGAACGGGTGATCCGTTTCAAGGCCGATACGGTAATGGACCTTTCGACGGGAGGGGATATTCCCCATATTCGCCGTACCCTGCTGGAGAAATGCCCGATCCCTTTCGGGAACGTCCCGGTGTACGAAATGGTGGTACACTGCAACCAGCATGATCGGCCTTTCGTTGACCTTACCGTCGAAGATATGCTTGAATTCATACGGATCCAGGCCCGGGACGGTGTGGATTACATGACCCTTCACGCGGGGTTGACCCGGCGAGCGGTGGAATGCATGCGCGGTCAGTCCAGGACCGCGGACATTGTCTCCCGAGGCGGCTCTCTCATGACGGGATGGATGCTTCACAATGACAGGGAAAATCCGTTGTATGAAGAGTTTGACTCCCTGCTGGAGATTGCGCGGGAATTTGACGTCACTCTGTCATTGGGCGACGGCCTGCGTCCCGGATGCCTGGCGGATGGCACGGATCGGGCCCAGATAGAGGAGTTGATCACCCT
>CAYVBC010000216.1:0-3218 GCA_964449545.1 uncultured Clostridia bacterium
AAAAGTGACAACCGCCCCGATCCCGGGGCTCCCCAGAATCCCGTGACCGCGTGTCGCGCCACCAGGGTCGCCAGGGACAACAACACAAAAAGGCCACGCGTGACCCACCCGGGTTCCCTGCGACGGCCCATGGGCAGGACGAGAAGGGGAAGAAAGAAAAAGGCCGTCTCCTTGCTCAACAAGGCCAGGCCAAAAAAAAGGACAGCCCCACCCTGAGCCAACCGATAGCGCCTGTCCTCACCTTCCAGCATCAGCAATGCCGCGGTCCCGAACACCAGCATCAACATGTCCGGCCGACCCGCCACCCAGGACACGTTGTCCCAGTTCAGCGGATAGCATGCGCACAGGAGCATCACAACTCCCGCCATCCAGCGATCCTTTTCCCTGCGATGAACGATACCATACACCAGCCACAGCCAGGCAAAAAACAGGAGTAGATTGACGATACGCTCCGCTCCGGGCGATCTCTCCCACAGGAGTCTCCCCAATGAAAAACTCAGCACTGCCAATGGACGGTAATAGGTTTTCAGCCCCCGGCCATCACCCAGACGATCCAGGTAGGGACGGGAAAAGGCTTCCCCCGGACCGGCCACTCCCGTGATCACCGGGTGGCGGGTCAACAGAGCCCGGGAGTCGTAAACCAGCCCGAAATCCCGGGAAAAGAATCCCATGGCAACCAGAAGGACCATCGCCAGGAGAAGCGGCACCCATTTTTGATTCACGGATTCATTATACCCGGACCCCATGTTCGAGGGAAATGGTTTGTTTTGATTTTGCCGGGCAATGCACGCTATAATCGACCCATGAGACTCGGGAAACATCGCTTTCAGATTGTACTCGTGTTGTTGATTCTGGCCCTTGCCTCCCTGGCCTACCTCTCCTTTCATCCCGATGACTACTACATCTACCAGCAGTATGCGAGAAACCTCAAGGCAAACGGTGAATTCGCCTTTAACCCGGGGCAACCTTCATACGGATTTACATCTCCCCTATGGCTGATGGCCCTGGGTGCCGGGTTTAATCCCGCGCAGCCACATCTGTTTCCAAAGATACTCTCCTTTATCCTGTACGCGTTGGCCATCTTTCTCTTCCGGCAATTTTCCCGAAAAAAATTCGGACAAGAGGGCGCACTGACAGGAACACTTCTCCTGTTTCTCAATCCCTGGGTACTGCGCTGGTCTCTGTCCGGAATGGAAACCACAGCCGCGCTTCTGACCGCCATCCTCCTGCTGCACACCTGGATCAAGGGAGATTCCCGGGTATGGATCCCTCTCGGCCTTCTTCCCCTGTTCCGCCCGGAACTGCTGGTATGGACCCTGTTGGCCATGCTCTACCTGGTCTGGAAACGCCGGTATCTGACCGCCCTGCTCTCCCTCCTCCCCACCGTGGCCTGGCATGGCGCCGCCTTCCTGATATTCGGCCAGTTGTTCCCCAACACAGCCTACGCCAAAGCGGCCGGGTTCTCTCTCTCCGCCGGAGGATACGCCCTGAAGAAGACCCTGCTGACCCTCCAGCCCGCGGATTGGGTCGCCCTCGCACTCCTCCTCATTCTCCTGCTTTCCCCGCGCAGACCGGACTCACGAACCCTCATGGTTTTCTGCTTCTGTCTCGTGTTGCCGGCATTGTTCGCCCTCAAGGGCGTCAAGGTGCACACCCGCTACCTGGTCCCTCTGTTCCCCCTGACCGTCTTCCTGCTCCTCTTTGCCACCCGGCAACGCCTGCGCCTTCGTAGAGTGGTCCTGGTGATCTCCCTCGCGGTCAGTGTTTTCCAGACCGTCTACTGGGTGCTACCGGCAACCCGCGCCTATGCCCGGTCCGAAAAAAGCGTCAACCTCATGATCGGTCGTTACCTGAGAGAACACACACCGGAAAATTCCCGGGTGTTTCTCTGGGATATCGGGGCCATCGCCTTTGTGTCCGGGAGGAGAACCATCGATTTGAACGGACTGGTGGACCGGACCGTGTTTCACCGCAACCAGCCGTACCCACTACTGGTGGCACGGGAAATGCGAAATTCACAACTCCCTTTTTATCTGGTGGACGTACACCGGCGCGAAAAACGCGCCCTGGGAACCATTCCGGGAATCCGAACGGAATTCCTCTTCTCCCGCCCCTTTGTCCACATGTTCATCTTCCAGGACAAGCCCCTGTTCTATTCCCTGTATCGCCTGATCCCCGATCCTGCCGGCTGAGTGGGTTCTCCACCACGCAGTCCGTTTCCTCCCGAACCGGTAATTCCCTTCAGCCAGGTTTCCAGGATGCCCATCTGGTGATCCGCGCAATATGTGGAAATACGATCGTTGTCCCGGTGAAGGTCCCCATCTTCGCGGTGCGTCAGGCGCTGCAGCATGTCCTGAATGGCGGGCAGATCGCGTGGATCCGCCACCCACCCCCGTCCGCTTTCCCGTACCAGGTCCGCGGCGGTCCCATCGGGCGCCAGGGCCAGAATCGGAGCCGCGGCGGGAAGGTATTCAAATAATTTACCGGGGATCACGGAGGGTCGTTCGGGAGACACCACCAGCAGCAATCCATGGGCGTGCTGCTGCCAGGAGAGGCCTTCCGCGCGATCAACCTCCCCATGAATCACCGCAATTCCCCGGCGCTCCAGGGGACGAAACAGGCGCGCTTCCCTCCGGCTCAATTTTCCCATGAGGTGGAGAACAAGGGGAAAGCCCACTCCGGCCTTTCTCCACATCGCCTCCGCCAGGGGAGCCGGGTCGCATCCGGAATCGGACAAGCCAAACCGTCCCGTGTGCACCAGGTGCACCCCGTTTCCCATCAACGCGGGCCTCGGAGAGGGTTGCGGCAATGGGTCAAATCCATTGGGCAACCAGAGAACCGGTGCGGTTCCGCCTCTACTCCGCAAGTACTCGGCCAGTTTGGGATGAGCGGCCAGAATACCGGCAGCGGCCGTCAGAATTCGCTCTTCCAACACTTCATGCTTCCCGCGGATTCCGGGAAATCGCCAAGGCTGAACCCGCTCAACCGGTTCAAAATTCAACCCATCTCGAAAATCCGCCACCAGAGGAGATCCGGTTTTGCGTGCCAGATCCAGCCCCACACTCAGGCTCTCTACAGGGGGATAGGTGGCCATGACCAGGTCCGGAGGATTTTCATCCGCCCATTTCAAGCCCGCCGCCAAAGCCCGGCGTTCCCAGGAGGAAAATATGGAGCGGGAAACACCCAGTGAATTCAGTGCCTCCACGCCCATACGCCGC
>CAYVBC010000217.1:0-3212 GCA_964449545.1 uncultured Clostridia bacterium
TTTCCCGCTTCCCACAACTCCTTGAATATCTCCATGATCTCCCGGCCGCTGTTGGAATCGAGGTTCCCCGTGGGCTCGTCGGCCAGCAGAATGGGCGGCTCGTTGACCAGGGCCCGGGCAATGGCGATCCGCTGCTGCTGGCCCCCGGAAAGTTCCGTGGGCCGATGGCGGTTCCAGTCCCAGAGTCCGACTTTGTCCAGAAGCTCACGGACCCGTTCTTTTCTCTGCTTTGAACTTTTCCCGTTAAACAGGAGCGGCAGTTCGACATTCTCGAAGGAGGTGGCATAGGGAAGCAGGTTGAAGTTCTGAAACACAAAACCGATCTTGCGGTTACGCACCTGGGACAACTGGTCGAAATTCAAGCCGGCCACGTTGTCGCCCTCCAGGTGATATTCACCGGAACTGGCCGTATCCAGGCAGCCGATGATGTTCATCAGGGTCGACTTTCCCGAACCGGAAGGTCCCATGATGGCGACGAACTCCCCGGACTCGATATTCAGGTCAATGCCTTTCAGGGCCTCAAAGGGCAGGTTGCCCATCTGGTATACTTTACGGATATCATTCAATTGGATCACTGGAAACTCCTTTTACCCATCATTCATACCTCAAGGCGTCCACGGGATTCATGCGGGACGCGCGCAGAGCGGGAAAAATACCGCTGAGAAAAACCAGGATTCCCATGGTGACAATGAACAGCACCAGGATGTCCGCGGAGAATCGCGGGCGCAGCAGGTAGCCGGCGATTCCCTCCACATCGTAACTCACCGGCAGCATGCGCACCAGGGAGACGATGTTGAAGGCCACCAGTCCACCCCACACCGTGCCCTTGACGAAAATCATCATGGCTTCCAGCAGGAACTGGTACACGATATGGCGGCGCTTGGCACCCAGGGCCATTTTAATGCCGATCTCCCGGGTTCTCTCCTTGACCACCGCGTACATGAGGTTGGTCACGCCCACGGCGCCGATCAGGAGAGTCAGACCACCGATAATGGCCAGGAAGATCTCGATCCCCTTGAACACCTTGCCCGACATCTCCGCCCCTTCCACGGTGTTCCAGATCTGCATGGCGTACTCGTCCTTGGGGTCAAAACGGTATTTCCGGCCCATTACGCGCCGGATCTCCGCTTCCAGCCACTTGGACTGCTCCCGTTTTTCCGGTTGCACATGGATCCGATCCACAAAGCGTTGAGAGTAGAGATTCAGAAACGTGGAAAAGGGGATATATGCCTGGTCGGAATCCATCCCTTCATAGCTGGAACTCTGCAGTTTTTGTTTCATCACGCCCACCACGGTGAAGGGCACCCGCTGCAGTGTGATCAGGCGCCCCACGGCCTTCTCCTTGCCAAAGAGTTCCTCGGCCACCTTCCATCCCAGGAAGACCACGCGGCGGGAACCGTCGATGTCCAGTTCATTGATGAACCGCCCGCCTTCGTCGGGAATCTGGTTGCGCATGAAACCGAAACTGGGGTTCACCCCGTTGACATTGCGATTCGCCGCCCGATCGCCGTTGCGCAGTTCAAAGCGGCTGAAGGATTCAGGGGTGATCTCACGGATCTCCGGAATGCGTGACCGCAGCAGCTCGACGTCCTGAGGATACAGGCGGATGCGTCGTCCCTTTGGAAGTCCCTGGTGAATTTTTGAGGTCTGACCGCCGTACACGATCAGGATGTTGTCTCCCAGTCCCTTGAAACTGGCGGAGAAGGTTTCACTCATCCCGCGGCCGAAAGACATCAGCAGCAGCAGGGAAAGCGCCCCCCAGCCGATGGCGAAGGTGATGAGGGCGGTTTTCTTGCGCCGCTTGCGCAATTCACTCATATACAATTTAAACAGATGCGTTTTCATTTAAGTTCTCAATGCCTCAATGGGATTGGTGGATGCGGCCTTGCGCGCCGGCGCGATCCCGGCGATGGTGCCGATGGCCAGCAGGATCAGCACGGTCACCACACCGACCACGGGGTTGATCTCGGGAACCCCCACGTAATCACGGATCTTGTCCGCGGGCAACACGCCGATCAGGAGGGCCGCCGCGGCAAATCCCATCACGCCGCCCATGATGATGATCATCAGGGATTCGGAAAAAAACTGAAACAGGATCTGGCGCCGTTTGGCGCCCACCGCCAGTTTAACCCCGATCTCACGGGTGCGTTCCTCCACCACCACCATCATGATGGAGGCCACCCCGACACCGCCCACCAGAAGGGTGAACGAGCCGATGATGCCCAGAAAGATATTGAAGGCCAGGAAAAATACGTTGACCTGTTCCAGCATCTCCGCCTGATTCCATACGAACAGGGCATCGGAGTCCTTGGGGTTGAATCCCATCCTGTGGCTGAGATAGTTTCTCAGGCGACGCTCCAGGGCCGCGGAATCAACGCCCGCGGCGGTGCTGTATATGAAATTGTTCACGTATTTACGGCCGTACAACGCCGTAAAGGTGGTCCAGGGCATGAACAGAGTCTGGGTATCGCGGTTGCCTCCGTAGTTGCTGGGTTGAATCTTCTTTTTCATCACGCCCACAACCGTGAAGGGGACACCTTCCACGTTGATGCGGCCGCCAATGGGCTCATCCTTTTTGAACAGATCCTTCGCCAGGGTGTCTCCAATGAAGCACACACGGCGGCGGCGATCCAGGTCGAGCTGGTTGAGGAAACGGCCCTTTTCGGGGATGGTGTTCCTCAGGTCCGTATACTCCATTCCCACTCCCCGCACCGTGATATTGAACTCCTCACGTCCGTGGCGCAGCCGTCTTCCCTGACGGAATTCAGGCCCGATGAATTCGATGCCTTTAACATGATCCGGCAATCCGTACACCTGCTCCGGCGTCAGGCGAATGGGGCGGCCCTTGGTAAATCCGCCGTGCGCCATGGTGGTCCGCCCCGGCCAGACAATCACCAGCCGGTCGCCCATTCCGCGCATGTTCTTCATGGACTGTTTCTGCACGGAGTTTCCGAAGGCCAGGAGAAGTACCACGGCAAAAGTGCCCCACATGACGCCGGAGAGAGTCAGGATCGTGCGCATGGGCTGGCGCACCAGGTCCCGGAACAGGTTACGGAAAAAAGTAGCGATCATTGGATCTCTCTGGGCGGGCGCTCCACCACCTGGTCTCCCTCGGCCAATCCCTCGGTAATCTCCACGTTCAGGCTGTCGGAAAGACCGGTTTTGACTTCACGCTTTTCGATCTTTTCCCCCACCTGGATCTCCACGGTCCG
>CAYVBC010000218.1:0-3207 GCA_964449545.1 uncultured Clostridia bacterium
TCCAGACACCGTAAGATCTCCTGCTCCAGTCCGGCGTATTTCATGTTCCTTGTGATCAGGGTTTCCAGTAAAGATGCTTCGGCCAGCGGGGCTTCGGAAAAGTAGGGGTTCAGTTGATGCGCCCGTTGCAGGTGATGACGCGCTTCAACCAGTGCAGCGGGTGAGTGGGTTTTTGAATAGTATCGCCTGAAAAGGCTCGCCAGTTGCGCCTGCGGTTCCAGAGCCAGCGGGGTGATCCGCGCGGCAAGTCTTCCGCTGCGGAATGCCTGCATGAAATCCGGGGCACTCCGTGACGCATTGAGTTGATGATGGCTCATGGCGGGGAAGATGTAACTGAACAGAAGAATGAGGGGGAAAAATGCGGTGAGGGAAAGTTTCATGAGAGGTGTGGGAGAGTGGAAGCTCTGGGGCGCGTCGATCCAGTCGTCCAGCAGATACAGAAAGATCAGGAAAAAGGCCGGGTGAAACAGGATATTGAACAGAAAGGCCTGAAACAGGAGGTAGAGAACCGCGGCGCCACTGCGATGAGCGAATCCTTTTCGGATCAGCCTCCTGAATACAACTGCTGCAAGCAGGATCAGAATCAACAGGCCGGGAAGGCCTGCCTCCGCGAGCAATCTCAAGTAGTCGTTGTGTGACTGGCGCGGCACCTTGAAATATCGTGCCGGGCCCTTTTCCTGGGGAAAATTATATGCGGGCGCGGCCTCCGGAAAGCTTCCCAGTCCGACGCCTGACGGCCAGTTCGCGCGGGTCATTCTCAGAGACATTGCCCAGATGTCGATTCGATTTGATGCATAAGGGTCCTTGGTCAATGAAAAATGAAACATTTCCCGGATGGGATTCGGAATCAGGAAGGTGAGCGCGGCCAGACCCAGCAGCGCGAAAATCCATGACTTGCGCCGAAGTGGAATACTCAGGAGGGAAAACACCATGGTACCGATAAATGCCGCCTTTGAAGCGGACGCGAATACGGCCAATAGATTAATCAGAAAAAGGACAAACGGAAAGATGGAGAACCTGCGCGACAGGTAACGCACCAGGAGAACCGCGGCAAGTCCGGAGAGGATGCCCTGGAGAATGGGATTGGCGAAGAAGAAGCCTGGGTTACGTGGCGCGCCGCCGGCCATCAGGACAAGGGTGATCAGAGAGAGAAGTGAAATGATGATGCACAATCCCTTCAGACAGTTTCCACGGTCACGCCGACCATTTTCAAACCCCACCACAACAAAACTCACCAGAATCAGGTCCGACAGAAACAGCAGGGATTTCTGGCGATTCGGAGTGAGAAGTACGGAGACAATCAGCAGCAGGTTGACCGCAAAGAGGAGGATGGAAAAACGACTTATCCCCATGTTACGCATGGAAAACAGGTTCTTTGCGATAAACAGAATCGCCAGGGCGGCGAATCCCAGGAAATAGAACAGAGAAATTTTATCCGGGTAGAGCAGTGCCCACCCGGTCAGCAGAAAAAAATCACTTCCCGGCAGGTTGTGCAGCTTTTGCAAAAAGGGTTTCAATTTTTTCATACCAGTGTGCATAGTTTTTCCGGTTGGGATTGCTCCTGGCAGCCCGGGATGCGTGATACAGGGCGTCCTGAAACTGCTCCCTGCGTGCGTATACTTGACTCAGGAGATAATGAGCATATGGAGCGTCGGGATGAATCTGAAGCGCGTCTTCAAAGGATCGTTCCGCGGCTTCCAGTCGGTTGTTGAGGAAGTGAACCACTCCGGTTCCCATAAGGGCTCTGTGGTTCCAGGGATTCCAGTTCAGGCTTTTCTCAAAATAGGAGTGCGCGTCGTTTAGATTCTGCCTGGAAAGATAGATTCTGCCTTCCTGCAGGGCACTCTGGGACAGGTTCTGGGCCAGGAGGAGGAAAGCGAAGGGCAGGATGAACAGGAGACCGGTGCCCCGGGGATTTCTGGAAAAGTCCCGGTAAATCTGTGATAGAACGATGGCGGCAATCAGACCGGCTGAAAAGAAGTAAACCCCGATATCCATCAGGTTGTACATGAGCAGAATTCCGGCCGCGGCCAGATGATGGGGCGAAAGCCGGGGATTCTTCAGCCTCAGGCGATGCCGCTGGATCCAGAACAGGGCGAGCAGGAAGAAATTGAAGATCAACCCCGTTTCCGCGATTTCCTGCAGAAAAAAATTATGCGCGTAAATGGAACGGGCTTCGCCCTCATAAGTGACCCGGGAGACTTCGGTCGCGTAGTTTCCCATACCGATACCGAACCACGGGTTGGCCTGGATCAGGCGACCGGCCTGAGTCCAGTTGGATACGCGCAGGCGTACGGGATCCAGCCGTTTGGCTTCGGAAAAACGCAGGCCCGTGATGACGAAAAGAAAAAGAGAGATCACCATCAGGGCGGGGGCCAGTGTTTTCAGGTTCAGAACTCCCGACAGGAACAGGTAAATCAGAATCCCGGCGGACAGGTGGATTACACTGCCGAAAGACTGCGTTAAAATGAGGTTTATCAGGCCCGCAATCAGCAGGATGGCCCAGCCGATCCGTACCCGGCCCCGGCTGTGAATCAGGAAATGGAGAATGTAAATGACAAGAACGGAGCAGATCAGCGCGTACAGCGTGGGAAGGGTGAAAACAGCGAATACCCGTCCGCTCCGGACCCGGATGGCCATGGAGCGGGAAAGCGCGTCAGCGCTTTTTTCAAGCCAGCTGAGATAGTGCGGGAACAGCCATATCTTTTGAAGGATTCCATAGAGGAAAAGCAGTGTCGCGGAGCCCGCGACACCCAGGGGGAAAACCCTGTCCAGGTTTACGGTACGGAGGAATCTGAAGATAGAGTAGAGGAGCAGCCAATATCCGAGGTGGAAAAAGGCCGCGGAAGGTGATTTGGCCAGGGAGGCATTTAGGGCATAAATAAAAACGGCCGGTACCGCGAGGTACCAGCCGTTTTTTCGCATCCGTTGAATGGGAAGAGGATCAGTTGGTTTTGGGCGCGTAGGTGAAGGAGCCGTTGGAGAGGATGATGTCGTTGTCGAAGTCGCTGAGAGACGAAACCGTGTAGGGCTCGTTGTTGCCGGTGTGCCAGACGAACGTGGTGTCCCGACCGCTGGAACCCAGGGAGTATTCATCATCGCCTGTTCCGCCGCGGACATACTGCCAGACATGGCCCCAACCGTCACGCGGTGGCACTTTCTGGATGTGGAACTTGCCGATGTCGGTAAGTGCATTAGGCGCGATGG
>CAYVBC010000219.1:0-3188 GCA_964449545.1 uncultured Clostridia bacterium
GAGCGTGAAGGACTCCTGATTCCCTCGCGGACCAAGGGGAATACCCGGGTGTATACGGATCAGGACCTGGAACGGCTGGAATTCATACTCGTCCTGACCCGGGAGATGGGGGTGAACCTGGCGGGGATCGAAATCGTTCTCAATATGAAAAAGAAAATGGAGATCATGCAGGAGCAGTTTTCCCAGTTTATCGATGAACTGAAGAAGGAATTCGCGGGCAAGGAACACCTTTTTGATGAGAAACGCAGCGCCATCGTTCGGTTTTCATCGCCCACTGTGACTCTGTTCAAGGACGATGGGGAAAAGTAGAGACCGGGAATCACTGGATTCCCTCAACCTGTATTTTCAGCAGGTCAAGAAGATTTCCGTATTATCCGCTGAAGAGGAACGGGCGTTGATCATCCGTGCCAAGGATGGAGATCATAACGCCTTTCAGAATATCATCGTCGCCAACCAGAAGCTTGTGGTCAAGGAAGCGCTCAAGTACTATTTCAAGGGTGAAAATTTTCTGGACCTCATCAACGAAGGCAACAAGGGGCTGATCGAGGCCCTGAAACGATTCGATACCAATCGGGACAATCGCTTTTATACCTACGCCATATGGTGGGTTCGCAGCGAAATCCGCCGCTACCTGTCAAAGAATCAGAATATCATCTCTTTTCCCGATATTTTTTATAATGACTACCTGAATTTCAAGAAGGTGTTTTTCAACCTGACACGTAAGCTGAAGCGTAAACCCACGGAAGAGGAGCTGTCCGAAGAGCTGGAGATTCCCACCAAGAAGGTGAAGGTGATGCTGGCCGTTCCGGCTGAGATTATCAGCCTGGACAAGAACATGATGGATGGTCGGGATACCAATCTCTCCAACTACCTTCCCGATCATTCGGTTTTGGATCCCCACAAGGAACTTATGGGGGTCTCCATGAACAACCTGATCCGTGAGGATATCGAGGATCTGACCCCAAAGGAAGCCAATGTGGTTAAGATGCGGTTCGGGTTTCAGGGTGATGACCCCATGAAACTCCGGGAAATCGCGAAGAAAATGGGGATGAGCCCCGAAGGAGTTCGCAGGATTGAAATGAAAGCTCTGGCGAAACTGAAAAAGAAACTGCTGGTACAGGGAATATACGGAGTACTGAACTGATGACGGAACTATGCCCTCATTGCGGGGGAACGGGTTGGATTATTCAGGATCGTGACGGGCGCGAGTATGCCGCTCGGTGTGCCTGCAAATCCCTGGATCGCCTGATTACCGTGGAACAGAAGCTCAATATCCCCGCGCGTTTTCAGGCCACGGACCTGAGGGGATTTCAGGACAACGGGCGGAATCCCCGTCTGGGGCAGGTGATCTCCCAGGTACGGAATTTCATAGACTCTTTCCCCGGGGTGGAGAAGGGAATACTGTTCCAGGGAAATGTCGGTGTGGGCAAGACCAAGATGCTGTGCGCCATCGCGGGAGAGTTGTTGATCCGGAATCCGAAACTCAATCTCTACTACATCGACTGGAATGACCTGGTTCGCGAGATGCGCAGTGGAGAGGATCATGCCAGCCGCGATTTCTACACCATTCATGAGCTGATCCAGCGAATGGCCCATGTTGACCTTCTCCTGTTTGATGAACTGGGCGCGTCCAAGGTCAGCCCCTGGGTTCAGGACAACATATACTACGTGATCAACCAACGTTACAACGCCAGGAAATTCACCTGCTGTGCTTCAAACTTTTATGATGAAAGCGTGGACGGAAGTGAAACATTGGAACAGAGGCTGGGGAGGCGGATCCGCAGCCGTCTGTTTGAGATGACCCACACGGTGATACTCCCGGGCCGTGATTACCGCCACGAATTCGGTTAGGAGAGAATTGAAATGACCCAAGACATGACGCTGATCAATGAAACCATCCAGAGGGAAAGCCGATCCGTGGAACGGATTCTGTCGGAGATGGGGCAGGTAATCGTCGGCCAGCGCAACCTGCTGGAGCGGATGGTGATCGCTCTGCTGACCTCGGGACATATCCTCCTGGAGGGTGTTCCCGGACTGGCGAAAACCCTGGCTGTTAAAACCCTGGCCCGGGTCCTGGACCTGGATTTCAAGCGGATCCAGTTCACCCCGGACCTGTTGCCCGCGGACCTGACCGGCACCATGGTCTTCAATCCCAAAACATCCGAATTCTCCACCAAGAAAGGTCCCGTGTTCACCAACCTGCTTCTGGCTGATGAGATCAACCGGGCACCGGCCAAGGTCCAGAGCGCCCTTCTGGAGGCCATGCAGGAGCTGCAGGTTACCATCGGGGACGGTTCCCATTCCATTTCACCGCCATTTCTCGTGATGGCCACTCAGAATCCCATCGAGCAGGAGGGTACCTACCCCCTGCCCGAAGCCCAGGTGGATCGTTTCCTGATGAAGGTCCAGGTCTCCTACCCGAGCCGGGAGGAGGAACGCGCCATCGTGGAGCGCATGACCGGGGAGGGGGAGAACCTGGTTGAAACCGTGTGCGGCGAGGAGGATATCTTCCGACTGCAGCGCGGGGTACGCATGGTATACGTGGATGAGAAGATCAAGGAGTATATCATCAACCTGGTATTCGCCACCCGGGATCCGGGCGGTGTGGGCATGGAGAATCTCCGTTCATTCATTCAGTTCGGAGCTTCCCCCCGCGCATCCATTTTTCTGACCGAGGCGGCGCGGGCCCTGGCATTTATTCGGCACCGGGGGTACGTGACCCCGGAGGATGTCAAGGAGATCGGGCGTGATGTGTTGCGGCACCGGGTGATACTGACCTATGAGGCTGAAGCGGAGGAGATGACCTCCGATGATGTGATTACCGAAATTTTTGATCATGTGATCGTGCCCTGATGGGCTGAATGTGAGGATAATGTGGCAATAAAGAGCAAAAAGAATCTGAGAAAACGAATTAATCCGGAAAAATCCAACAAGATGATCTACGCGGTGGGCGGCGGGCTGGCCATTTTTTTCGCACTGACCCTTTTCCTGGTCATGCGAAGCGGCACCATCCCCTCGGATCCCACCGAGATCATGACCTCCACCCTGAAATACCTCGAAAAAACCGGTGGGGTTCGGGATGTGATCCGTGAGCCCCTGGCGGATCGGGTGACCATTGTGTATGAACCCGTGGAAAAGGTGGATATCATCATGGTGACCCAATACGCGGGCATCCGCCTGTCGCATCG
>CAYVBC010000220.1:0-1626 GCA_964449545.1 uncultured Clostridia bacterium
AAAAAACCGGAGCTGGTGCTGGCGGATGAACCCACCGCGAACCTGGACGCGGAAAACTCCCACCACATCATGCGCACCATGGCCCGGCTGAATAAGGAGTTGGAAACCACATTCATCTTCGCCACTCACGATGAAAAGGTCATGAAGTACCTGAAGAGAGAGATCTCCCTGGATGATGGGTCCGTAAAGAAAGATCGGGCCATTGAGCGGGAGGAACCACAATGATTGTGCCTAAACTCGCCCTGAGAAATATCTTCGGAGCCGGTCTGCGCACATGGCTCAACGTCATCTCCCTTTCATTTTCCTTCGTGGCCATCATCTTTCTGCAGGGGTTGTACAATGGCATGAGCAACCAGATCGAAAAAGCCACAATCGACGCCCAATATGCCGGGGGACAGTACTGGAGAAACAATTACGATCCCTACGACCCCTTGACCCTGGATGACGCGCACGGGCGGGTCACCGGCGACCTCCGGAAGCTGATCGGAGAGGGAAAAGCCGTCCCGATATTGATCCGCCCGGCGACGATCTACCCAAACGGCCGGTTCCAGAACGCCATGCTGAAGGGGATCCTCCCGGAACAAACCGTTTTGTCCATACCCACTTCCGTCCTGTCCACCAGTGATGCCGCCATTCCGGCATTAATCGGTAAACGCATGTCGAAAAGCACCGGTTTGAAAATCGGCGATTACGTGACCCTGCGGTGGCGGGACACAAATGGAACATTCGACGCGGATGAGATCCGGATCGTGCAGGTGATGAACACCGATGTTCCCGGCATTGACAACGGTCAGTTATGGATTCCCATTGAGAAACTGCGGACCATGACGGTTATGCCGGATGAAGCCACGCTCATCGTCCTGGAAAAGGATCTGAACTTCAACAGGAAGATTCCGGGTTGGACACACAAGGACCTGAAATTCCTGCTCCAGGATTTACGGGCCCTGTTTCTATCCAAATCAATCGGCGGAAGCATCTTCTACCTGATTCTGCTGCTGTTGGCCATGCTGGCCATTTTCAACACCCAGGTTCTTTCCATTTTCCGCAGGCGTAAAGAGATGGGTACCCTGATGGCTCTGGGAATGACGCGAGGCCGCCTCATCCGGATGTTCACCCTGGAGGGGGCGTTACACGCCATTCTGGCCGCTGTAGCCGCGACGATATACGGGCTGCCCCTGCTCGTCCACATGGCCACCACCGGATATGGCCTTCCGGAGGCATCCGACAGTTTCGGCTTCGCCATGGGAAACAGAATCTTTCCCACCTTCACCGCCGGACTGATCATCGGTACCATCCTGCTGGTTCTGATTGTGACCACAATCGTCAGTTACCTGCCCACCAGAAAAATCGCAAAAATCAAACCGACGGACGCACTGAGAGGAAAACTGTCATGATTAAATTCCTGCTGAAAGGGTTGATGCGTGATCGCTCACGGTCACTGTTTCCGTTGTTGACCGTCATTGCCGGAGTTTTCCTTGCCGTATTCATGTACTCTTTCATGAACGGTGTCATGTCGGATATGATTAAATCCACCGCCCACTACCAGACCGGACACCTGCGCATCATGACACAGGCATACGCGGAAGAAGCGAACCAGAAACCCATTGACCTGGCGCTGGTGGGGGT